>CAYZXV010000116.1:0-4652 GCA_964482525.1 uncultured Rhodospirillaceae bacterium
CATAACAATTTTTGAAATTGATCGAGGGTTCCTTCAAACCTTTTTGACCAACAACAATAAACAAGCGATGGAAGGGCTTTCCCTTTTGGCTTTGGTCATCTTGTTTGGTTTTTGCCGTGAGAACCCAATAAAACGAGCAGGTCTGATCTTTCTTTGTACGTTTATTCCGTTTCTTATGACTTCGCGCTCAGCAATGGGGGCCGCCGCCATTTTATGCCTTGCGGATTTGATCTCTCTTTCCCTAAAGCACCGCCACGACCGAAAAACCCTTCTTAAACTTGCCGCACCGTCTTTTCTTGCCCTTGCCTTGCTTGTAACAGGAATGAAAGTTGATTTTTCGCCGTGGCTTTCTTGGGGCTACTATTCCGGCAAAGGCTTTATCGTCGATGAGGCCGGGCAGAACAAACCCATCGGGCGTAAAGTTATAGAAGTTGAAACCGCGAAAGCGGCCGACCAAGAGGGCGTGTGGGATCTTTTAGAGGAATTGTGGACAGAGTTTGAGAAGGACCCCTCACGCCGCGTTTTTGAATACGAAGCGAACACAACCCTTCAGGCCTCAGATAGCACCGTGAGTTCTTTCTCACGAATTGGCACAACTCTGGTCGCCATGAAAACTTTTCTTGAACATCCTTTAACGGGCATTGGAATTTGGGATGTGTTCGAAATCAAGGTCGCAGCCTTTGGCGTTCATGGGTTGCTGCCTCTATTACTTGCAGGGTGCGGCATCGTTGGGTTGTTGTTCTTTGCCACACCCTTAACCATCCTTGCGGCGCATGCAAATAAACGCAATTGGATACAACCCACCACGTTAATTGCGCTGGCTATTGTGACAAGTTTTTTTGTGAATATATTCCACTGGTGGTTTGGCTTCTTAATCGCTGTCTATCTCCACGAAAACAAAGAACAGACAAACAAGAAAGCTTGATACTTAAGCTTCACCCCGAATGCCCTTCAGTGCCTCACGCAGTTGCAAAAGCTCCGGATAATCCGGTGGTAGCAGTCCGTGCCGCAAAAAGAAATCAATCAAGACAAGATTACAGTTAAACTTGAACCGGTCCGTTGTTTCGACAAGCGCCATGACTTGCGCGCCGGGCATCAATTCAAAATGATCCACCTCGCCATCCGTATTATGCGGGACAAGCTCTGGCGGCATTTCAAGGTCAAAGACGATCAGCGCGTCATTACGCAGACCCTTCATCATCTCAACCTTGTAATACAAGGTTCCCACCTCTTGCGCGGACGTGAGCTGCGCGGGGTTCAGGCCCGCTTCTTCTTGTCCCTCTTTGAGGAGGTTTTCATATGCGGAATAGCCGTGAGGCATACCGCCCGCAATCATGTTATCGAGCTTGCCGGGATCGATCCGCCGATCCATTGCGCGCTGCGCTATCCACAGATGAAGACCATCTTCTTTCCGCACGAAACCATTCACGTGCACGCCAACACCCAGCACGCCAAACCATGGAATCGCGGCCCGATCAATGTAGGCCAACACTTGGCCGCCCATAGCCTCGACGACCGGGTATATTTCACCTGTAAGGGGAACGCCGTAATGATCGGACAGCAAATCAGCGGCCCGCGCAATCGCATGGGTGCGCGCCGCCAGATCATCATTGGCCAGAGATAAAATAAGCGAATCCTGATCAAACCGGAATCCATAGGCCTGCCCAAGGAGGAGGCAAGCTTCGCGCCGTATCCATCCGACAGGACACCCCCCAACGATAAACCGCGCCATACGGGAAAGATTATGGCGCGTACAGGCCTGCACGTGCCGAAGAAACCCTTTTTGTTCACTGATCATCAAGAAACCTGCCTTCGTTTTCGCGAAAGGCATTCAACACCGCTTTACCAAAAAACACAAACGGCCCCGCGCGCCTTTAATGGTGCGGAGCCGTCGTATCGCTTCCTCAGCTTTTACGCGCTCGTATCCAAAGTTGTGCCACGTCCGGTTTCAGCCGGAGGGGGTGGCGGTATTTCTCTGGGTTCCGGGCGCGGCGCCTCTGCCGCAGTCGGACGGTCGGCTACGACCCGCTCCACCTGCGTCGAGATCACACCTTGCTGGACAATGGGAGTAACAGACGTCATGGTTTTTTCCTTTCTGTTCTCATCCCTACGCTACCACTATAGCTCATTATGCTTTCAAAATGAATAAGATCCTTGGGGTGATTCTTAAAATTCGGTAAAAATAGAACCCAACCCACTAGAAAAAGGCACAAAAATAACGTAAGGTCCGTCCTCCTTCATTTTATCAAAACCAGAGTCAGTCCATGAACGCCAAAACACAGAAAACAGCCATTTCTCCGACCCGCGCCGAGAATTATAATGAATGGTATCAAAAGGTTGTGCGCGCCTCCGATATCGCCGAAATGTCCGGTGTTCGGGGATGCCAGATCCTTAAGGCCTGGGGGTATGGCGTTTGGGAACAGATGCAACGCGATCTTGATCGCCGCTTTAAAGAAACGGGACACGAAAATTACTATTTCCCTATTTATATCCCGCTCAGCTACTTCCAGCGCGAGGCCGAGCATGTCGAAGGCTTTGCCAAGGAAATGGCCATTGTCACCCACCACCGCCTAACCAAAAAAGATGGCAAGCTGGTCCCGGATGGCGAACTAGAGGAACCGCTGGTCATTCGTCCGACCTCAGAGACCATCATCGGCGAGTCCATGGCGAAGTGGATTCAATCTTACCGTGACCTGCCGCTGCTCCTCAACCAATGGGCCAACGTGTCGCGCTGGGAAATGCGGCCCCGCATCCTTCTACGCACGGCTGAGTTCCTTTGGCAGGAAGGACATACGGCGCACGAATCGTTCGAAGACGCCATGCGCGAGACCAAGCAAATGCTTGAGGTCTACCGCGCGTTTTCCGAAGACGTTCTGGCCGTTCCTGTCATCACGGGCGAAAAGATTGCTGCAGAGCGTTTCCCCGGCGCGGTCAACACGCTGTGCATCGAAGCAATGATGCAAGATGGACGCGCTCTTCAGGCCGGGACATCCCACTACTTGGGCCATAGCTTCGCTAAGTCCTGTAATATCCAATTCCAAGGGCGCGATGGCAATCTCGCCTATGTCCACACGACCTCGTGGGGAGCTTCGACACGCTTGCTTGGCGCCCTCGTAATGACCCATGGCGACGATAACGGCATTAAAATGCCGCCGCGCGTCGCGCCGTATCAGGTGGTGATTGTTCCCATCCTGCGCGAAGATGGCACACGTGAAGCCGTCATGCAGTATTGCGAGCAACTCAAAGCCGATTTGCTCAGCGAGACGATGGATGGTCAATCCATCCGTGTTAAACTCGATACCCGCGATATCCCCGCTAGCGATAAGCGTTGGGATTGGGTTAAGAAAGGCGCGCCCTTGTTGCTTGAAATCGGACCTAAGGATGTCGAAGGGCACAAGGTTTGCGTTACCCGCCGCGACAAGCTGGAAGACGGCAAACGTTTCGATGAACGCGGCGCATTTATCGGCAATGTCGGGAATGAACTCTTGACCATCCAGAAAAGCTTGTTTGACGCGGCCTGTGCGTTCCGCACCGAACGCACCCGCACCGATATCGCGGATTGGACGTCTTTCGAAGCCTTTTTCAAGGACGAAAGCAACCTCGGCTTTGTCCGCGCCAAATGGTGTGGTGATGACGAGTCCTTGACCAAGCTTGACCCGCTGGCCGTCACCGTCCGCTGCATCCCCTTTGACCAAGATGGAAAAGAAGGCAAGTGCGTCCTAACCGGCAAACCCGCCACTCAGGAAGTCATCTTTGCGAAGGCGTATTGATGGGGCAGAAGCCTGTATTAACAATGGCACCATAAGTAGGTAGTATGACCATCGCTAAACACTCCCTAGAAAAAACGGGTGGGGTTCAAGTCGAGGGCGGCACAATTCATTACCGCCTTTATGAACCACACGATCTAGAGAAGGCCAAGAACACCCCCCTCATCGTTGTTCACGGTGGGCCTGGCGCGTCTCATGCTTTGCTTTATGATTACTTAGGCTCTTTGGCAAATGATCGCCCCGTCCTTTTCTATGACCAGCTTGGCTCCTACTTCTCACCAGCCGTTCTTACAAAAGAGCAGCAAACTATTGAACGGTTCACGAATGAGCTGCACTCCCTTACCAACACCGTAGGCTTTGAAAGGTTTATTGTGCTGGGACACTCTTGGGGTGGGTCTATTGCTGCAAACTTTGCTTCATACCACCCAGATCGGCTTGAATCTCTCATTCTTTCATGCCCGCTTTTGTCGACCAAGAGTTGGGTTGATGATTGTGACAGATTATTAACTAGCTTCCCTAAAGGCATTCAAGAAACAATCCGCTTGTGCGAAGCCGAAGGAAGAACCGACAGTAACGAGTACAAAGAAGCCATTGTTGTCTTTTCTGCTCAGCATTTCTGTCGATTGACAAACACGCCTCTATCTCTTCAGAGACATGGAAAGAAAACGAACCGCGAAATTTACTCGACCATGTGGGGGCCTAGCGAGCTTACGTGCACTGGTTTGTTAAAAAATCTAGACCTTACCCCCAGATTACGGGAAATCCAGTCCTCTACACTCATTGTCTGTGGTGAGTATGATACGGCAACTCCAGAAACTATGAGAGACGCATGCTCTATGATTAAAGGGGCAGAACTCAGCGTTGTTCCAAACTGTGCTCACTTGC
>CAYZXV010000117.1:0-4603 GCA_964482525.1 uncultured Rhodospirillaceae bacterium
ACCTACGCACGGGCCCAGGGACGCGATATCCCATTGAATGGGTTTATAAAACAGAAAACTTGCCCGTAGAAATCACCGCCGAGTTCGATGTCTGGCGCCGCATCAAAGATTGGGAAGGCTCCGAAGGATGGGTGCATAAAACCAACCTGTGGGGGAAACGTGCAGGCATTGTTACGGGACGTGTTCGCCCCATTTACAGATCCGATTCTCTAGAATCTCCCCTTATTGCTACCGCCCAACCTGGCAGCATTGGACACATTACGGAATGTGCGGACTCTTGGTGCAAAATCCGGTTTGGCGCGATTGAAGGTTATATGCAAAAGTCAGATTTCTGGGGCGCGTATCCTCAGGAAACGTTTGATTGAGGCTCCATGACCACACGCCTGATAAACCACCGCATCTTGTTGATTATCTCTGGAGGCATAGCGGCCTACAAAAGTCTTGACCTCATCCGTCGCCTGAAAAACGAGGGAGCACAGGTCCGCGCCATTCTCACCGACGGCGGCGCGCAATTCATCACACCCCTTTCTGTGACCGCCTTGACGGGTGAGCCCTGCCTGACTCAGCTTTTTGCGCCAGAGGATGAAAAGCAGTTCGGTCATATCCGCCTTTCGCGCGAATCCGACTTGATCGTCGTCGCGCCAGCAACCGCCGATATGATGGCCCAGATGGCGCACGGTCTTGCCGGGTCTTTAGCCAGCGCCGTTCTCCTCGCCACCGACAAGCCTGTAATGATTGCCCCGGCGATGAACAGTCGCATGTGGCAACACCCAGCGACCCAGGCCAATCTTGCCACGCTTTCCGGTCGCGGTGTGCTTCAGGTCGGACCGGGAAGCGGTTGCCTTGCCTGTGGCGAAGAAGGTGCGGGCCGCATGAGCGAGCCGGAGGAAATCCTTGGCGCCATCGTCGCGTTCTTTGCGCCACAATCACGCCTCGCGGGGAAGCATTTTATCGTTACGAGTGGCCCAACCTTTGAACCCATTGATCCCGTCAGATTCCTTGGCAATCGCTCCTCTGGCAAGCAAGGCCACGCCATCGCCGCCGCCCTGGCCCACCTTGGTGCGCGCGTGACGCTTGTCTCTGGCCCAACCGCATTGCCCGATCCCGAACACGTTACCACCCATCGCGTCCAAACAGCGCGCGAGATGATGGCGACCTGTCAAAGCGCCCTGCCCGCCGATGGGGTGATCTGTGCTGCCGCTGTCGCGGATTGGCGCGCCGATGTGACGGCCGATCAAAAAATTAAAAAGGATGGCGTGGCCCCTGTCCTCACATTGACGGAAAACCCAGATATTCTAGCAACCCTCTCTCAACCCGGACCAAACAGATCTCGCCTTGTCGTCGGCTTTGCCGCTGAAACGGATGCTCTTGCCGAGCACGCGCAGGCCAAGTTTGTCCGCAAGGGTAGCGACTGGCTTCTCGCGAACAATGTCGCGAATGGACAGACGTTCGGTGAAGATGAAAATGAAGTGATCCTTTTCCAACGCACTTCCGATGCATCTATCGCGCAAGAAACTTGGTCACGCGCACGCAAGAACGACATTGCACAGAAACTGGCCGAACGTATCGCGGCGTTTTTTGAAAACACCAAATAACCAACCCAAGGAAATTTTTATGTCAGATGTTTCTGTTGCCGTTGTTGTCCTGCCCCATGCCAAAGGTCTTGACCTTCCTGCCTACGCCACGCTTCACGCCGCAGGGATGGATTTATGCGCCGCGCTTACCCAAGAGGTGACGCTTGCACCCGGCGAACGCAAGCTGATCCCCACGGGCCTGAGCATCGCTCTGCCCGAAGGCTATGAAGCCCAGATCAGGCCCCGTTCCGGTCTTGCCCTCAAAAATGGGATTTCCGTCCTCAACAGCCCCGGCACCATCGATGCCGATTATCGCGGCGAGGTTCAGGTGATTTTGGCCAATTTGGGCAGCGAGGCTTTCACCATCACGCGCGGCATGCGGATCGCTCAGATGGTAATCGCCCGTTATGAACGCGCAAGCTGGGCGCAAGTTGACGAACTCCCCAGCACCGCGCGCGGCGCGGGTGGCTTTGGGTCGACAGGCGTGGGATAATATTGATTTTTTGTCGCTTATTCGGTAACCTCCGCACAGGCCTGCCTGTTGCAGGCGTTCCCATTGTTCGAGGTTGGATGTCAGAGATTGTCGTAGTCCGATAACCGCACCCCAAGGGGTCGTGGTTATCAGCCTGTTCGAAGTGTCGGCAGGCATCGGTGATGCTTGCCCGATTTGTGCAACTGACTACTGCTTCGAGATCTCCAACATGAATATATCCAAATTAGAGCAGAGGACGCTTCACGTCCTCGCAAAAGGTGGTCGTATCGTTCACACGCGCGATGCGAGAGGCCACATATATGCCGTTGAGTGTTTTACCCGCGAGGGGTATGTGCTCATGGATTGCACGGTGCCTGTTTTCAGGAAACTCCGGAATAAGCGGCTCATTTCGTCAAAAAATGGTCAGCCCTATTTCATCAACAGGGATGGCCTGAAAGCCGTTCGTTCACAGCTTGATAACAGATAAGGAAAAAAGGGGTATCAGCCAACGGGGGGATCCCCGTTATATGATCATTCAGGGGTCGCACAATTAGACCCCTGAATGATCGCAACCATAGATTCAAGCCAGCTTCCGGCCCATCGCGAGGAATTTTTCGTGGCGGCGCTCAAGAAGCTTTTTGCCATTCTGCCCAGCAAGATCGCTCAAATGATGCGTGAGCGCCTTACGGACCACTTCAAAGGTCGCTTCGCGCGCGCGGTGCGCGCCGCCCAAGGGTTCGTCAATAATCTCGTCGATCACGCCGAATTGAAGCAAATCTTGCGCCGTTAAACGCAAGGCGGCGGCAGCTTCGCCCGCTTGGTCGCGGCTGCGCCACAAAATCGACGCACACCCTTCGGGCGAGATCACCGAATAAATCGCATGCTCAAGCATCAAAACGCGGTCGCCTGCCGCAATCGCAATCGCACCGCCTGAACCACCTTCGCCGATCACAACGCAGATGAGAGGCACTTCGATCGAAAGGCAAACCTCAATCGAGCGGGCAATCGCCTCGGCCTGACCACGCGCCTCGGCATCGACGCCGGGGAAGGCCCCAGCGGTATCGACAAAGGTTACGACGGGTAAGTTAAACTTGGCCGCAAGGTTCATAAGCCGCTGCGCCTTACGATACCCTTCGGGCTTGGCCATGCCAAAATTATGTTTGATGCGGCTTTCGGTGTCGTGGCCGCGTTCCTGTCCGATGAGGACGCAAGCCTGTCCCCCGATGCGCCCTAACCCGCCAATAATAGCCTGATCGTCGGCGAACGCCCGATCCCCTGCCAAGGGGGTGAAATCGGTGACGAGCGCCTCGATATAATCCAAACAATGGGGACGGTCTGGATGACGGGCCACCATGACCTTTTGTTCCGGGGTCAATCGCCCATAGATGGAGAGGAGTTGCTTCTCGACCTTACGTTGAAGACGGGCAACCTCGTCCGCAATATTCACCTGCCCATCCGTGGACAGATGGCGAAGCTCTTCGATTTTGGCTTCCAGCTCGGCGACGGGTTTTTCGAACTCTAAGACCTGCATGGCGGGTTCCTGATTATGGCGAATGTTGGGACCTTACCACGGGCAAGGCGGGTGAAGCAAATACTCCGAAACTGCTCTTATTCTATTAATTTTAAACGATAATTTAGCGCGTCTTCATGTGTTCCGCTGCCGGTATAATAGCCTTTTCGGCGAGCATAAACGGTCATACCAAGCGACTCATACAGGGCACGAGCCGCCCCGTTGTTTTCGGCAACTTCGAGGAAAAGATGGCCACTGAGCCGTGGATGTGCCGCTGCAATCAAGGCCCGGGCCAGCCCCTTGCGCCGATGTGCGGGGTCGGTCCCAAGGGTTAAAATCTCATTCTCCTGCCCCACGACCTGGATCAAAAGGAAGGCTGTGAGCCTCCCCTCCTGCTCAACCCCCAAAGCCAAGGTCGTCGGCAAAGAAAGGCTCCCGCGCAGGGAGTCCCGCCCCCACGCCGCCGCGCCAAAGCACCGGGCATGAAGCGCCGTAAGCGCATCAAGATCAGCAAGAGTCAGGGAGCGGATGGTCATCAAATCTCGCAAGCTTTAGGCATCGTGACATCCGGGGAGCGCAAATAGAGCGGACTTGCCACATACGCAGGATCGTTCTGAGGTGCGCTCGCCGCAAGCTCGGCACAGACTTCGCTTTCCTGACGGATTGGGGGTAGAAGTATGCGAGAGCTGTCGACAACACCGCCAAGTGTGGCCATCGCATCGGTTGCGACCCGTATTTCTTCGTTGTCTTTGAGAAGCACCGCAATCTCGTCTGGTGCAAGCATCTTGGGGGCGGCATCAGCCGACGGCCCTTGGACATAAAGCTCAAGCCGCTGGGACTCCAGCACGATAAGAAAAGGGTGCGTCTCTTCAGCGTAAAGCGAGCGGTACACCGCGAACCGATCAATCCCAATCACGGGCCGCTCAGCTGCAAAGCCAATACCCCGTGCAGCCGCAAGCCCGATCCGAAGGCCCGTAAAACTACCCGGTCCACGCAAGACCGCGATGCGATCCAGATCGTCATAGCGCCAAGAGGCCTCGGCCATCA
>CAYZXV010000118.1:0-4597 GCA_964482525.1 uncultured Rhodospirillaceae bacterium
AATTAAACCAGCCATGTCCTGAAGAATCTGTAAGGGATCGCCTCCGGCTTGAATCAGGCCAGAATAGGACTCAAGTGCGAGGGGCATTTCACCGCGAAGGAGATGTTGGCACAAGGTTAGTCCCGCGAGACGATCTGCAAAACCAAGCATGGACTTAACATCGGCTTCGCGGACTTGTCCTTCGCCAAGAGCGATAGCTTGATCTAAAAGGCTTAACCCATCTCGGACAGAACCATCGGCGGCTTGTGCGATTAAACGGATCGCGGAGATATCCGCGACTACATTTTCTTTCTCTGAGATTCGAAGAAAATGTGATGAAAGTTCCTCGGCCGATATACGCCTTAGATCAAATCGTTGGCAACGAGAAAGGACGGTAACAGGTACCTTACGAATCTCTGTTGTTGCGAAAATAAACTTAGTATGTGGGGGGGGCTCCTCCAGCGTTTTTAAAAGCGCGTTAAACGCGTTCTTGGATAACATGTGAACTTCGTCGAGGATATAGACTTTGTATTTTGAAGATACAGGGCCATAACGCACCCCCTCGACAATCTCACGCACATCATCAACGCCAGTTCGTGATGCAGCATCCATTTCTAGAACATCGACATGGCGGTCTTCTGCTATGGCCCGGCAGGACTCACAAGTGCCGCAGGGCTCTATATCTTTTGTTGGTTGTGACCGACCCGTGCAATTGAGAGCTTTGGCGATGATGCGCGCCGTTGTTGTCTTTCCGATGCCCCGAACGCCTGTAAGTATCCAAGCTTGTGGAAGGCGTCCCGTCTGAATGGCGTTGGTTAGGGTGCGAACCATAGCCTCTTGCCCAATAAGTTCGGAAAAGGCCGACGGGCGATATTTTCTGGCCAGCACACGATACGGCATGGCCGAGGGTGTTTCAGATTCTGATGAAGGGAAAAGAGAAGTCAAACGCCGACCCTGCGAATAAAAAGGCTCAGTAAAGGTGAGAGGCTGCCCACGACCCGAATCGAAACATGTTACGGCTGCTTCCTTTCGGACCTGACCGGGTTGGCACGGGATTCGCCCGCAAGCAGCCCCTCGATCTTGCTTATAGCAGAAAATTTAGGAAGGAAAGCCAGAAAAGATAAAGGGTTAACGAACGGCGTCTGCGACTCGAACCGAAGCATCTTCTGTGAGGGGGGCCTTGGGCCATTGCCCAACCGCGAGCTGCTGAAGCGATGGTGCTTGTTTGCCAAGGCGTGCTCGATAGGCCCAGTAATGAGGCAGGACGCGTTGAATATAATGTCTGGTTTCCTGGACTGGGATGCTTTCCAAAAACAAAAGAGGGTCGTCATTTGGTTGGGCAGCCTTCCAGCCAACAGCCTTGGCTGGGCCGCCATTATAGGCAGCAAGAACCATAACGAGGTTATTCCCAATGGATGAAAGGGAGGCAAGGTGCTGAACATACTTTTGGCCAAGGGCCATATTAAACGCTGGGTCAAAGATTTTGTCCTGACGGAGCATTTCTTGAAGTTCGGGATGGTCTTTTGTCAGGCCGTTAGCTGTGGCCGGCATGATTTGAAGGAGACCTTGCGCCCCGCGCGCACTTTCGGCCTTTGGATCGAACATGGATTCTTGGCGTGCCAAAGCGAACAGAAAAGCTCGATCAACTTGAAAGCCGTCATGAGGTTCCCATGGAAGAACAGGGTATTTAGTTGCATCAAAATCTTTTTGTTTTGAGAGAAAGGCGAGTTGAATAGCCAGCCCTGGCATTGGAATATAGCTAGCCAAAGCATACATGGCTTGGCGTTGTTCCTGATTCCCTTGGGGGTTTAGGCGGCGCAATTCGCTTTCTGCGCGTTGTATCTCTCCGATTTGGATAAGGGCAAGGGCGCGCCATCCTGCCTCAGTCTCCATCAAGAGAGCACGCATTGCATCGTTCCACTTGGGTATAGATGTGTCCTTTGCCGCAGCCGCCTGAGGATTGCGGCCAAGAAGGTCTGAAGCCATTAGGCCATAAAAACTATGTGGGTTCAAAGCGGCGTGGAGGAGATGCGTCTGTGCCGTAGCGGCTCGACCTTGTTTTGTTGCGGCACGATAGGCCCAAAAAGATGCCGCTGCGTTTGATCCAGTGGTAAGCCCAGGAAGGGTTGCAAGGTGGCTGAAGGCACTATAGGCGCAGTGAAAATCTCGTTTTTCCCAGCAAAGAAGACCGGTAACCCAAAGGCCAAGCGGTTGGTTTCCTTGTGCTGCCCGTTTGGCCAAGTCGGCGGTCTGGGTGCGCTCTCCCATACCAAAAAATGAAAAGGCGATTAGAGCTTCAGCATCATTTACAAAAGACTTTGTTATCGTTCCTTTAATTTGGGCGGTTGCGAGAATCTGTCGCGCTTCGCCTGGATGACCACTGCGCAATGCTTTAAGAATGGCTCTTCCAAGTTTGTTTTGTTCCTTAAACTCTGGCCCATTTTTAATTAACGTTGGAAGGAAATCGGAAACAACGTCCTTCTCCCCCCCTGATCTCCAAGCTTCAGGTGCTGTGGGGGCGGTTAAAGCAATACCACCCATTCTACGGGCTGCTTCATATATAGACTGGGCGTCTGGATGGGTGGCGTAGGCTTTAAGCCAGGCGGCTTGTTCGGCAGGGCTTGCGCCGCGTTTCTCAAATCGATCGGACAAAACGTGCCCCATAAGGCGCTTATCCGAAACGCGGGCCATGATCTTATCTGCGTGATTCCAATTTTCAATCTTCTGAACGGCAAAAATTTCTCTATAGAGTGCCGCGTCAGAGGGCGTTAACGCCCCCATATCGGCATCAACAGGAAGAGGGGTTGTTGGTGGGTAATGATTGGTTCCAAAAGAATACGCAACGGCACCTGTTCTTGCCGTTCTAGGAGAAGGCAAAGTACCCGCAGTGCTTTCATGAGTAGTTGTGGTAAGGCCTATACTTAAAAAAGCAACAAGAGCTAGTTGTGCCCCCGTTGCGAGGCCAGGACCATAAGTTTTGTGTGTCCACATTTCAGCGACTTACTAGCCACTTATTATTGGGTTCGCAAGCTTAATCTATTGCTTTCGTGTTAACTATTATATCTATATGAAAATTCAACGAAAAATACTATCTTTTTCATTCATGAAGTTTAACAAATCGATCCACAATAGGCGTTTCATAGTGGGTTGCCGTAAAAGATAGCTGGGATGATAAAGGGGGAGGCAGGGGATTTCTGCGGCCTTATTTGCAGCAAGCGGTGGGTTATAAGACTGCCACCTTCCCCTTAAGCGTGTGAACCCCTCTTTGGTTCTTAGAAGATATTTAGAAGGCGTAGCCCCAAGGGTAAACAGAACTTTGGGTTGGACGATAGCGATTTGGCGTTCGACGAAAGGCAGGCAGGCCTCGACCTCTTCATTTGTTGGTGAACGGTTTCCAGGGGGGCGCCAGAACAGAAGGGGGGATATATATACCTCTTCTCTCTTCATGCCGATTGATGCAAAAATTTGATCCAGTAACGCACCTGTTTGGCCAGTAAAAGGTCTTCCTTGGCGATCATCGTCCTCGCTGGGGGAGTCCCCAATGACCATAAGCTTTGCTTGAACAGGTCCTTCCCCAAAAACTAGATTCATTGCCGTCGTTTTTAATGGGCATCCGTCAAAAGCTTCAAGCTCTGACCTAAGAGCTGGGAGCGACTCTGCCTCAATTTTTACTGGGGGAGAGGATGTGTTGGAACGAAACCGTGGTCCTAAAGCGGCACAGTCAAGGGGGTGTTTGGGTGAGAGAAAGGCTGTTGTTGGTACCCTGGGTGTCTGTTTCGTGACGGAGCCTATCCGAGATGGGCTGACCCACTGAGCAAGAGAAGGGTATTCCCCCACGGCCTCGTCGGCCCCGATGTCGGCAAGCCAATTCAGAACTTCCAGGGGCGCAACAGATTGTTTCATAATATTATTCATAGATGTTTTCATGTCATGACACCAGAGATTTGTATGTTTTTGTGAAACTGGATGATAAAAAAGATGTGGAAAACAACAAGATTTGCTGCGGTGAAACAAATCTTTACGGCTCGATAGCCTTCCCTTTTTGCGATGGAAGAGGTATAGTCTGGGCAGTGGAAGGTGTCTGTCTGGTTCGATCGACTTTTATATCCCCGGGGCCCTAATGAAACTCCCTTGGGAACTGTCCCTGATCAGAGCCGTGGCTTTGAACATATGGTGCCCACCTGCTTTTATTGCAGGCCGCGGAGGATCGAACGTCACCGGCCAAGATGGGCCTTCCACCTCATTCTCCACCCATTATTTAGACCTTTATTGTGATGGCGACATGATCTGGATGGTTCGCTCTTGCGGCAAGATGTTGTTCCGTTCAAAATAGCCTAAGTAGTCGGTGGAGGTCTTATGGCGATTTCGTTTGTTAAGATGCACGGTCTTGGGAATGACTTTGTGGTTGTTGATGGCCGCAAAACCCCATTTTATCCAGACAAAAATCTGTGTTTATGGCTTGCGGATCGCCATCGCGGCGTGGGGTATGACCAGTTGATCGTGCTGGGCAAACCACAAACGAGAGAGGCAGATCTATCCATCACCATATACAATGCTGATGGGTCGGTGGCTGCGGCTTGGGGGAATGGGACCCCGAGTGTAGCTAAACTTTTTTTTG
>CAYZXV010000119.1:0-4593 GCA_964482525.1 uncultured Rhodospirillaceae bacterium
GTTTATAAAAACGTCGAAGAACTTCTTTCCCGCACCCCGGATGCCGAACGCAAGGCAAAGGTCAAAGGAATCCTCGACGCTTTGACTAACTATAAAGCTGGCGCCGAGCGCTTAAAGATCGAAGCCAGCCGCGAGGGCGGCCTCCAAAATGCTTCGGCTCAGGCGTCGCTTGCTACCCTTTCTCAAATTGCCCAGAAAATCAGCGACACAAACGGCGAACTTAGCGCCGCGTTTAAAACCATCGCACAAGAGCGGTCCGACAACGCCAAGGGACGCATCCAACGTTTGAACGACATGTCTTATGTGATTGGCGTTTTAAGCCTCCTTGTCGGTTTGGTGCTGTGGTGGGTGACCTCCCGGAGCATAGTGCGGCCTATCGGCGCGATTTCCACGGTGATGGGGCGGTTGGCTTCAGGCGATCTGACAGTTGTTATTCCCTATATTAACCGTCGCGATGAAACCGGCGCCATGGCGCGCGCGGTAGACGTGTTTAAAAAGAACGCGCTTCAGGTCGAAGATTTACGCCGCGATCAGGAAGCCGCCGCTGCCCGCGCGGCAGAGACCAGAAAGAGCGAACTTAAACAGATGGCCGATGCTTTTGAGAGCAAGGTCATGGGCGTCGTCGAGATGGTCACTTCGTCCGCAACGGAGATGCAGGCGACAGCGGAAAGCATGTCCGATGCCGCGCGGCAGTCTTCTTCTCAGGCTACCCATGTCGGCGAAGCCGCTGCTACCGCGACAGGCAACGCCGAGGCTGTCGCTTCTGCCGCCGAAGAGCTTGGCGCGTCGATTGGCGAGATTGGGCGTCAGGTGGAACAGGCCTCTGCCGTGTCGCAAGCTGCCGCGCACGAGATGGAGCAGACTTCGGCGATGGTTCATGAACTGCTTGCCGCCACGGACAAGATTGGGGGCGTTGTGCAGCTTATCACCGCTATTGCTTCCCAAACCAACTTGCTGGCGCTTAACGCCACCATCGAAGCCGCGCGTGCGGGCGAAGCAGGTAAAGGTTTTGCCGTCGTCGCCTCTGAGGTGAAGAACCTTGCCAACCAAACCTCGAAGGCGACCGAGGAAATCGGCGCCCAGATTACGGCGGTTCAATCCAATACGCATCGCGCGGTCGAAGCCATCAGACGGGTCGAAGAAAGCATTCAGCGCGTTCAGGCTATTTCGGTTACGATTGCCGACTCTGTTGGCCAGCAGGATAAGGCGACGCAAGAAATCGCGCAGAACGTGCAGCTTGCCGCCAGCGGGACGCGCGATGTGTCCTTGAGCATCGGCAGTGTGACGGATGCAGCTCATGAAACGGGGCAGGCGGCAGAGCAGGTTCTTATGTCGTCCACCGAGCTTGCCACCAATGCCGAGCGGCTCTTGGGCGAGGTGCAATCTTTCCTGGCAAAAATACGCGAGGATAAGAAAGAGACGTTGATGGAGTGGAGCGATGCGCTTGTGCTTGGCATCCCCTCGATCGACAATCAGCATCATAAGCTTGTTGATTTGCTCAATGAGCTTTATGCCGGATTCCGCGCCGGAACCGCGCGCGAGGTGATCGGTCCGGTTTTGGACGAATTGATCCTTTATACCGCCACCCATTTTAAGCACGAAGAAGAGTTCTTTGCCAAAACGGGCTATCCCGAAACCGAACAGCATAAGCGTGAGCATGAAAATCTTGTGAAAAAGGCGCTGGAGGCTCAGGCGCGGTACAAGGCGGACAAGGAAAGCGTCCTGTCTCAGGATCTGATGCTCTTCCTACGCGATTGGCTTGTGAATCATATTATGGGGACGGATAAACGGTACGTCCCGCACCTCAAGGCGAACGGGTGCCAATAAGGTATTAGTGAAGCTTTGGCCCTTGAGTCCTCTCGCACAAGTCAGAGATAGCCTTGGGCGTAAGCGGTGTGAGATACAGAGCCTCTGCCGCCGGGGTCAGGTTATGGAGCCCATCTTCACATCGTGAGGGATGCGCGCTGGCGCTCACCACTTCTTTTACCGCTGCCTTATAAAGGTCGATGATTTTGCTGCGCTGGTAAAAATCAAACACAAGTGAGGCCGCAAAACAAAGGGCAATCCCACCCGTCAAGGCTGTCGTCACTTTCATCGTGTTTCCTTGATTATATAATGGGGTTACGCTGCGGCACATTACCACAACCCAACTAATTACAATAAATAAAACAACCCATTAACCATATGCCACCCCGATTCCTGCGCATGAAACCGTTACTTTCCCCTTGCGCTGGGCGATGGCGGCAGCTATAGACCCCCTCCTAAGCTACTCCTTGCTGGCCTGCATGCAGGTCGGCTTGGTCCGTGCGGCTGAAGCGTTGGGATGGGCCCAACCCAGCGGCGGACCGCCTAGACCCGAAGGGAGTGTGGATCGATGCCATACTATGAGTCTATCTTTATCGCGCGGCAGGATATTCCCGCCACGCAAGTTGAGGCCCTTACCGCCTCTTTCACCCAAATCCTGACCGCGAATGGCGGCTCGGTTAAGAAAACCGAGCAATGGGGTTTGCGTACGCTCGCCTATCGCATTCGCAAGAATAAGAAGGGCCATTACGTCCTCATGAACCTCGACGCGCCTCCGGCGGCTGTCGCGGAAATGGAACGCAACATGCGCCTGAACGAAGACGTTCTGCGCTTTTTGACCGTCAAGGTTGAAAAGCTTGAGGAAGGTCCTTCGGTCATGATGCGCCGTGAAGAACGCGACGCCAACGAGCGCCTTGCACGCCCCGCCCGTACGGGCCGTGGCGAAGAATAATCGCGAAACGTTCAGATCAGGAGCAACACCATGTCATTTGATAAAACATCATCCCCCTCAACAACAGGCAAGCCCGCGCGTCGCAGCGGCGGCGGCAACGGTGGCGGCCATTTCTTTGGCCGTCGTAAAACGGACCCGTTTGGCTCGCCCGATTCACCCGCGATCGATTACAAGGACGTCCGGCTGCTCAGCCGCCTGGTGTCCGAACGCGGCAAAATCGTCCCCTCGCGCATTACCGCCGTGTGCGGCAAGAACCAGCGCAAGGTGACGCAAGCCATCAAGCGCGCGCGCTTTCTGGCGCTTTTGCCCTATGTCAACGACCGCGCTGGCGCGTAAGGAGAACACACCATGATTGAAGTAATCTTACTGGAAAAAATCGATCGTCTTGGCACGATGGGCCAAACGGTCAAGGTCCGCCCAGGCTTTGCGCGCAATTTCCTGTTGCCGCAAAAGAAAGCTCTGCGCGCGACCAAATCGAACCTGGAAATGTTCGAAAAGCAACGCGCGGAACTTGAGGCGAAGAACGCCGCCCTACGCGATGCCGCCGAAAAACTCGCCACTACGATGGACAACATCAAAATTGTTGTAATCCGTCAGGCGAGCGAAATGGGCATGCTTTATGGGTCTGTCTCGGCCCGCGACGTCGCCGAAGCTCTTAAGGACATGGGCAAGACGGTCGACCGCTCCATGGTCTTTATTGATACGCCGATCAAGACGCTGGGCCTCTTCCCTGTGAAGGTGAAGCTGCATCCTGAGGTCGCGATCAAGGTGACTGTGAACGTCGCCCGTTCGCCCGAAGAAGCCGCCATTCAGGCCGAAAAGGGTGTCGCGCTGATCAAGGCCGCCGAAAAGGCCGCAGCCGAGGAAGCCGAACGCGCCATGATCGAAGCGATCGGCGTGCCGTCGTCCGAAGCGCAGATGGTTGCCGAAGCCGAGGCCAGCAAGGCCAATGGCGAGCCCAAGGCGAAAAAACCCCGCGCCAAAAAGGCGAAGGCCGAAGACGCCGAAGGTTAAGAGCCCTTAGAAAGGGGTGTTCCTCTTTCTTTGCAACAAGGGAGGCGCTGCAGGAACGATCCTGCAGCGCCTCTTTTTGTTTTTGACGGGGGATGGGCAGAAAAAGCATTGCCACCCCTTGCATCTTGGTCGTTTCCTTGCTCTTTTAGGCGCAGGCGTGGCAGGGGGGAGATAGAAAAGGCCCAGAGTTATTCCTCAGGCTCTGATTTTTCCCGGTCTTTTTATTGTGTTCCTGTTGTCATGTAGAGTATCTCCCTTGTTCTTTGTACGACACGAACGCCGGCGTTTTTTTTGACATAAAGGACCCAAAATCCATGACCGCTCCGCTTGACGACATCACCATCGCCCGTGCAACGAAGCTTCAGCCCATTGAAGAGATTGCGGCCAAGATTCCTTTGCCTCCCGAAAGCCTGTACCGCTATGGCCCCTATAAGGCGAAGATACCGCTTGAGGCGCTGAAGGGCGGCACGAAAAAGGGCAAGCTGGTCCTCGTCACCGCGATCAGCCCAACGCCTGCCGGTGAAGGGAAGACGACGACAACCGTTGGTCTTGGCGATGCGCTGGCACAACTCAAGAAAAACGTGATGATCTGCTTGCGCGAGCCTTCGCTTGGGCCTTGCTTTGGCATGAAGGGCGGCGCGGCAGGCGGTGGTCGCGCGCAAGTCGCGCCGATGGACGAGATCAACCTGCATTTCACCGGCGATTTCCACGCAATCACCTCGGCCAATAATTTGCTCTCGGCCATGATCGATAATCATATCTATTGGGGCAACGGCCTCGGCATCGATCCGTCGAAGATCACATGGCGACGTGTAATGGATATG
>CAYZXV010000120.1:0-4547 GCA_964482525.1 uncultured Rhodospirillaceae bacterium
GGGGCTAAAGCGTTTGTCGAGTTTACGAATAACAAGTGCGAAATAAGCGTGACACCATGAAACGTATCCGAATAGATCAAAACCTCCTTAATGATATTTTGCAAAAGCACACAATGTTTCGGGTTGCCCGGATGGGTGGCGCGCGCGCCAACCTGTCTTACCACGATCTGTCTGGGCTTGATCTGGCTGGGCATGACCTTTCGCATGCCGATTTGACAGGCGCGACGTTATGCCAAACGGATATGAAGGAAGTCAAACTCGATTACAGTACACTTTTCGGCGCTGATTTGCGGTTGGCCATTATGCAGAATGCCAGTCTTGTGCGCGCCGATATGCGCGGAATTTGCATGCGCGGCGCGCAGCTTGTGAATGCGGATATGACCGGCGTCGATCTGCGCGAAGGGACTGTGACCGATATGGAAGGCACCCGCATGGTGCCGGGTAAAACCGATCTTCCTTTTGCGGGGGGGATGGGCGCGGCGGACTTAAGCGGTGCGAACCTGTCCAACGCGCGGCTTTCCGGCGCTGTTGCAACGAACTGTATCTTTGCCGACGCGACGATGCGTGGGTGTAAAATCGTACGCGCCGATTTACAGGGTGTGAATATGTCCGGCGTCGATTTACAAGGTGCCGATTTGAGCATGTGTAACGTCAAGGACGCCAACATGCGCGATGCCGTTCTGATCAATATCTTGGCTCAGGCGACGCGTCTTGACGAAGCCGACACGCACGGCGCGCTGACGGACAGGCCGACCGGCCCCACGGTCAAGGATTTGCCCATGCCTTTGTCGGAAATGCTCGCGCATCATAGTTCATGGCTGAGTAGCAGCGGCAAGCGTGGACGGCGGTTTGAAGTGAGCTTTTACGATTTGCGGCAAGCACGTTCACTTGCCCGCGCATCGCTCAGTATGATGCAGGCGCAGGGCGCGATGCTGTACGGTCTTGATTTCTCGGACGCCCAGATCCAAGTCGCGAATATGCGCGAGGCCGACATGCGTCATTGCCACTTTACCAATGCCGACATGCGCGGCAGCGATATGAGCGGTAGCAACCTTTCGAATGCAAGCTTTCAATGCGCATGGCTTCATCCTCTTGAACTCAGCGGCGGCGGCGTGGTGCCAACGTCTCTGCGTAACTGCCGCTTGCGTTATGCCAACCTGTCGGGGGCAAACCTTAGACAAGTTGATTTTTCTGGTGCCGATTTACGGAACGCAAACCTGTGGAACAGTGATATCACAGGCGCCAACTTTAAAGGCGCGAAAACCGGCGGCGTGCGCGTTAATCATGAACAACAAAAAATAATAACCGAAAGTCTTGAAGGCCGGGGGTAGGGCTGCATGGCGAAGATTGCCTTTCTGGATGACAGTTTTCCCTTTACAGGACACAGCCTGAGGCAAGGGCCGCTGGGCGGCATCCAAACGGCAACCGTGATGCTTGCGGAAACATTGGCAAAGCGAGGGCATAGAGTTAGCGTGCATGGCATGGTGGCGTCCGATGAAAAGGTGAATGACGTTCTTTATCGCCCACTTTTTACGCCATGGGGCGAGCATTATGATCTTCTCGTCGCCAACTGTGTTGCGAAGTTGTTTTCGTATGCCAAGGGGACTCGCAAGGCTCTATGGCTGCATGGCCCGGCCAAATATTTGCGCAAACCGCGTCATTTGCTTCCCTATCTGTGGCATCGGCCTCGGTCCGTTTTCTTGGGTCCCTATCATCGCTCAACATGGCCGCGTGTGCTGCCATTGTTTGGGGCGCATGAGATTCCTCACGGTGTTGGCGCACCTTTTATCGACGCGCCAGAGACAACGACGCCACCGGGACCTCGCGCTGTTTTCTTGTCTAACCCGCGCCGGCATCTGGATTGGGTGCTTGATATCTGGACGCGGCGCGTTTTTCCCGCGATGCCGGAGGCGCAGCTTCACATCTATGCGGGGCGGAGCAACTATGGCGCACGCGCGGATCACAAACTTGATCAGGCTTTGCATGGGATAGAAGCGTTAGCCATGCAGGGCGTCACTTTGCACGAGCCCTTGGCCAAAGAGGCATTGGCGCGTGCCCTTTCTGAAAGCCGCGTGATGCTGTATCGCGGCGATCTTGGCGAAACGTTTTGCTTTGCTGCCGCTGAAGCACAAGCCGTGGGCGTGCCGCTTGTCACGGCGGGATTGGGTTCGCTTGCAGAGCGGGTGCAAGATGGGCTCACCGGGTTCCTGTGCGCGGATGAGGAAAGTTTTGTGATTTCCGCGCTTAATCTGCTTCGCGACGATGCGTTGTGGCGGCGACAGCATGAGGCGGCGCGGCTGGTTGGGCGCAAGACGCTTGATTGGGATCGCGTCGCGTCTGCGTGGGAAGATCATTTTGAGCTCGATCGGCTATGAGCGCGATCCGCCGTCTTTCGCCCCAGCTTGTCAACCGTATCGCCGCTGGCGAAGTCGTGGAGCGTCCTGCCGCCGCACTCAAGGAGCTTATTGAAAACGCGCTTGATGCCGGGGCAACGCGGATTGACATTACCCTGCGTGACGGGGGGCAGGCGCTTATACGCGTTGCCGATAATGGCTTTGGCATGGATCGTGAAGAGCTTGCGTTATGTATCGAACGCCATGCGACTTCGAAGCTCCCTGACGACGATTTGTGGAATATTCAAAGCTTTGGGTTTCGCGGTGAGGCCTTGCCATCCATTGGCGCGGTTGCGCGGCTCTCGATCACAAGTCGCAAGAAGGACAGCGCCGACGCGTGGCAGATCACGGTCGAAGGTGGTGCGGTCAGCGCCCCAAAACCCGCCTCGCTAACCGAAGGGACCATTGTCGAGGTGCGCGATTTATTCTTCGCGACGCCAGCTCGCCTGAAGTTCCTCAAAACGCCTCGCGCAGAAAGCGACGCCGCATGGGAAGTCGTTGAACGTCTTGCCATGGCGCATCCGAATGTGGCCTTCACATGGCAGGAAGACGACCGCAAACCCGTTCGTTTCGGTGCGCCCGCAGGGCTTCTTGATCCCGATGCAGCGGCCCAAGAGAGACTGCGCGAGGTTCTGGGCCGCGAGTTTATGGAAAACGCCGCTCGTTTGGCTATCGAGCGCGACGGGTTTGCCGTGCGCGGCTATGCGGGTCTTCCCACATGGCACAGACCCACGATGCGCCAGCAATATTTGTTTGTGAACGGGCGGCCCGTGCGCGACAAGGTGCTGTTGGGCGCTTTGCGCGGCGCGTATGGCGATGTGATCCCGCGCGGGCGGCATCCTGCCGTCGTCCTTTTTGTCGACGTTCCGGCACAAGAAGTGGACGTGAATGTTCATCCCATGAAGGCTGAAGTGCGTTTTCGTGATCAGGGTCGTCTTCGCGGCTTGTTGATCAGTGCCATCCGCCACGCGCTTGAGAATGCGGCGCAGTTTACGACAAGCACGCTTGCGCCTACGGCGCTGTCCTCCATGCACGCGGAGCAAGACCCCCTTGCAACACCAACCTATGAGCAAGCACAAGCCTCTCCGCCGTCTTATATGCGCGGCAAGGGGTTTGAGGTGATTAATCCCCTTGCGGCCCAGATGCCGCCTTCCGCCCGTGTCGTCGAGGCACCACCAGAGGTTCAGGATGACGGTCAGCTTGGGCGGTTGGGCGCGGCGGTCGCGCAAGTTCATGAAACCTTTATCATCGCGCAAACCCCGCACAGCCTTCTCATTATCGACCAACACGCCGCGCATGAACGCATCGTCTATGAACGGATGAAACAGGAACTTGCCAAAGGGCGTTTGCCTAGCCAGATGCTGCTTATCCCTGAAGTCGTCGAACTGGACGCCCGCGCGATGCAGCGCCTTGCTGAGGTTGCTGAGGAACTGGTTCAACTTGGCCTTGGGATCGAGCCGTTTGGCGGTGCACTTCTTGTGCGCGAGACGCCAGCTATCCTTGGCCAAACGGATATTAAGACGCTCCTTGCAGATCTTGCCGAAGAATTGGCGGAGCAGGGGGCATCTCGTGTCGTTTCCGAACGGCTTGAGGCTCTATGTGCGCGCATGGCGTGCCATGGCTCTGTGCGATCGGGGCGCAAGCTTAATGCGCAAGAAATGAATGCGCTGCTGCGCCAGATGGAAGAAACGCCCAACACCGGCCAATGCAATCATGGCCGCCCGACCTACGTCGAACTCAGCCTCACCGATCTGCAGAAGCTGTTTGATAGGCGGTAGGGTATTCCTATCTTGCCAAACCATGTTTATTCATAAAATCTTGGTACAGAATAACATTCCTACCGGTCCATGAATTTTCATAGCCCTTTCCAAAGGATGGGCGATGGAACTCACTGACAGGTATGTCAGCAGAGCATTTCTCATGATCACCGCGTGAAATAGACCATGTATTAACTAACGAAGGCAATACAACCCTAACAGTATTCAGCTCTTTACCCTTTCCTATCGCATAAACTTCAGCGAAGCCAATATCAGTTGATATGTATTGTATGCCATTATACATTTCCACTGGTTTGTGATAGACGTCATTAATAACGCTAGGTTGAGTTGAGCTACCAAACAGAGAAGAAAGCAAACCTTGGCAGTTGTGTAGATC
>CAYZXV010000121.1:0-4518 GCA_964482525.1 uncultured Rhodospirillaceae bacterium
TGTTGCATCGCTCTTCGTTCTGAGTCGCGATAGGTCACCATCTGGCCATGCCCGATATCACGCGCTTCGTGCAGGGCTTGCTCGGCATGGATCATAAGGTCGGCAGCATCGCCGGTTGTTTCCTCAAACGGAAGGCAGCCGATGCAGACATTTAAATGTAGACTTGTTTCTTGGGTTGAAACGGCATGATCATGGAAACTTGCAAGGATACGGGCGGCAAGCGGCTCCATTTCTTTTGAGAGCCCTGGAAGTAAGATGCCGAACATGTCACCGCCGACGCGCCCGACAATCGCGCGAGTAGGGCAAATTTGGTTCAGCCTGTCCGCAACTGCACAAATTAAGTGATCCACCGATCGAACGCCCATAGCATCATTCACGAGTGATAGCTTGTCGATACCAACGACTAGATAGGCGGTGTGCTTTCGGTTTTCGCGAGGATGTTTAATGATTTTGTCGATAAGGTCAATCATGCAGCCACGGTTTGGCCGCCCAGTCAGTGCATCGCGATCGGAAGAGACGGAGCGATAGGCATTTTGTTCGCCCGCTTTTTCAAGGATAGAGATTAACCCTTGTTGACGAATTGCGCGCCCTTCTTCGAAATCGGTTGTACCATGTTCATGGACCCACAAAATCTCGTCGTGCGGCCCGCGAATGCGGTAGTCGCGATCAAAGACAGGGGCGGTGTCGTTAAAAATTAGGTGGTGATCGCTGGCCATGATCAATGTCGATAATTCAAGTGCGTTGACGGGCGGGTTTGACCTGTCTGCGCCGAACAAGCTTCGCCACGGCCCAAACCATGTGAGGCTGTCTGTTTTTAGGTCCCATTGATAGCCGACATGTCCCGAGGCCGAGAGAATATCCGCAGCGGACAATATGATACTGTTACTCATGCGCGAAAGGGCCAATTGTTTTAATAAACTCGCGTTAAGTTGCGCCTAGACTCCAGCATACGCCTGAGACCTTAAAAATAGATAAAATTGTATCTATTTCGCGGAGGAAATGATAACGCGCTGAATTATAAAAACTTAGCCAGCCTTTGGTGCAAAGACCTTACGCAAATTGGAGCGAATTTCCGGTTCGTTCGGGTCATTGTTCATCATGAGACTGCCACCTAGTTTTTCGGTGACGAGTCGGATCAGGCAATCTTCAATGCGTTCCGAGCGTGCGGGATCGTCATGCATATATTTGTCAAACAAATCCATTTCCGATGCTTTGGCACGCATCTTGAGACGTGCGGCGCGCACATCGGCAGCAACATCAAGAACGATAAAACAAGCGCCGCTATCGTCTTTGAGTTTACTTAAAATGCGGTCGAGATAGGGGGGAACGTTAAACGCGTTTGCGGTTTTTTCTGTTTGTCCAAAATGAAAGGCGAGGGCGCGAAGGGCATTGTGTCCGACAACGAGTAGTTTCTTGCCCCCTGGTTTTTTAAATCGTCTTAAATCCATCAAAATCAATTGACCAAGAAGAAAGGGCAAGAGAGGTCCCATATGCGGATAGAGGGTCAGAAAGGCTTTCTCTTGTAATGTGTCAAGAAAACCCTTCTTCGTGCTTGAGGTTTCGGCTGTGACAGAGCCAGAAAGGAAGCGTTTGCGTTTTTCAACAACGACTCCTTCCTCGGCGATCATCTTTTGAAGTTGCTCTGCAATAAAGTCTTTGCCCGACGCATCGGTGCCAAGAAGGACGATCGTGTCAGGTATAAAAGATAGGCTCATGTGGGGCTCGGCTGGTTTCCGGGTTTTCGTTTTGGCGTAAAGGGTCGTGGGGTGGTGTTCAGCTTTTTAGCGAGGTTGTGGCTTTGAATAAGCTGCGCGCGGCGTGGCTCGGAGGGATGAATAATCGATAGAGCGATTTCATTCGCTTGAATATATCCTGCTGTCCATTCCCGCCACGATTCCTTCACCCGCCAGGTCAAAAGCGGAATCGGATCAAACTTCTTTTGACTATTAAGCAAAGGGTTCAGTCGGCGCGCAGCGGCTGTTTTCGCGGCCTCTGTTGCCAGAGTCTCAATTGTTTGATGATGCGCGATTTGCGCATTTCTAAGAATCCATGTTGCTTTGTCTGTGATGTATTTTTTATCTGTTCCCTTGTGCACTATGTAACCGTCTTGAGTAAGACAGGCGCAGATGTAGTCCGATAGGTTAAAGGCAACAGGCACCTCGTCCAGGCTATCAAGGAAGGGCGTGAGATACCCATCATGGTTGTTCGCCTGACACGTATGGATTCCTTTCATCATCTTTGTCCCGCTACTGACCAGAAGTTCCCGTGAGCGTTCCATAATGTTTGCCCGTTGATCTTCGGGCACAAGGTCAAAGAAATCTTCCCTTGAAACAAGATTTGGCAAAAGAGCAACGGTGGATTTTATGCATTGGTTTAACGTAGATGGTTCACGACTTGCCATTGGGGGATGAAGCGTGTTTAACGCATCCATCGTTACGAGTGTATGGGTGTATCGACGATATAATGGCTTATTGGGCTCGGCATAATTTATCATCATTCGAACGGCTTTGATTAAACCTCGTGCGAGTGACTGATAGGATAGGCGTAGCTGATAGGCTGCTTGCTCGGCCAAAGTATCACTTTGTTCGTCGTGCGCCTGCTTGGCGAGTTTAAGGCATTTGAGATTGTCTAAACAAAAGCGTCCCCCCAATGTTGTCGTGTGAATACCAAGAGAAAGCATTCTATCATTATGAGCAGTCTCTTCCTCTGTTGTTTCTGGTATCCTAAGTATCTTGCCTAGGTTAGATAGGATATGGATAACAGATTGACACGGAATAAAGTATTCTGTCGCGACCTTCGCATAAGGGGACAGATATCGGTTATTTTCAAAAGCTGGCAGGCTATTTAAATAAAGGTTTAAGATTTCTTGTGATTGTTTTGTTTGCCGTTGTGCCTTTTCAAGAAGCTCAGTTTTTTTCTTGAAATTCAAATGTTCATAGAAATCTGTCATCGATTGACCTGTAAGTGTCTATTTTGTAAGGGCATAGAACCTGGCAACGCATGACGGCATCGCCGGATGCGTAGCCAGTAGATGCAATTTAGCTGCATTTGATACGAGTGTACGACGATATGCGCTGTTCGGGAGAGCCCGTGCGAAGTTCATAAGCAAATGGCTTTGCTTGCTGCCATATTTTGTGGCGAGGCGTAAATGCGCTGATGAAGCCTCGTCAAAAAACGCCATATTCTCATATGTGATGGCTTGCGTTGCAGTTAAAATATGATCTGTACGCTGGCGATCATAGACCCCAGCCGTATTATGATAACAGATGCTGGCGGCGAGTGCCCGTATGGGAAGGGAGGTGCCCGACTCTTTTGAATGTGGGGGTTCAAGTAAAGGTTGAAAAGCATGAAAGCCAAGCTTTTTTATCACGGAGCCCATTAAAAGACTTGCCTTGAGCCTCTGGATCTGTTCGTTATCCGTATCAATGGCCATGAATGAGGTTAGTTGCGCTTTTAGCTTCTCTCTAGCTGCGCTGTGGCTTGTCATTGATTGGACTAAGTTCGCTTTAGCTTGCTCTTCGCGCATTTCTTTGCGAATTCTTGGGGTAAAGAGAATTTGAAACCAACCGCAATCTTCCATTGATAGCATGACTATGCCCTTGTGCTGAATGTTCGAAATACCGGCGCATTTTGCGATAACCTTATTGCTTTTTCAACCGATTATAAAAGGATTTATCTAGACATTCTCATACGTTAACGCTAGGGTCCCGGCATGGCAAATTATCAATATATCTACGTCATGCATGGCGTAACCAAGACGTTTACCAACGGCAAAACGGTCTTGAATAACATATCCTTATCTTTTTACCCTGATGCCAAGATCGGCATTTTGGGCCCTAACGGCGCGGGTAAATCGACCCTGATGAAAATCATGGCCGGGCTGGATAAGGACTTTGGCGGTGAGGCCTTTGTGGCCGAAGGGGCCACGTGTGGCTATCTGCCACAGGAGCCACAACTCGATCCCACCTTGACCGTTGAACAAAATATCCTTGCGGGTCTTGGCGAGGTTAAAAAGCTCGTCGACCGCTTTGAGGAGGTCAGCAACCTTCTTGGTGAAGTTGAAGATCCGGATGAAATGCAAAAGCTGCTCGATGAGCAAGGCGATTTGCAGGAAAAAATCGATGCTGCTGATGCGTGGGACCTAAGCCGCCGCGTTGAAATTGCGATGGACGCCTTGCGCTGCCCGCCGGGCGAGGCTGATGTGACCAAGCTTTCAGGCGGTGAGAAGCGCCGCGTGGCGCTATGCCGCCTCTTGATGCAAAAGCCTGATCTGCTTCTGCTTGACGAACCGACGAACCATCTGGACGCGGAGTCGATCGCGTGGCTGCAACGCCACTTGGTTGAATATCCGGGCGCGGTGATCCTTGTTACTCATGATCGTTATTTCCTTGATCAGGTCACGGGCTGGATTCTCGAATTGGATCGAGGTCATGGCATTCCGTATCAAGGCAACTATTCCTCGTGGCTAGAGCAAAAGCAAAAACGCCTTGAGCAGGAGTCGCGGGACGAGGGCGCGCG
>CAYZXV010000122.1:0-4506 GCA_964482525.1 uncultured Rhodospirillaceae bacterium
CCTTTTCGGGGTCAGCATGTTCATCGGCAATAACCGGGATCTGGCGATTGGCCAAAGGCAGCGTGACATATTCGCCAATCAAATGCTTGTAACGTTCATCATTCGGGTTCACGGCAACCGCGCCATCGCCCAGCATCGTTTCGGGACGTGTCGTCGCAATGCATAGGAACTTTGTCGGGTCCTTCACCAACGGATAGCGGAAGTGCCACATATGGCCTTTCACTTCCTTCATCTCCACTTCCAGATCAGAGAGCGCGGAGAGCATCTTGGGATCCCAGTTTACAAGACGCATATCCTTATAGATCAGGCCTTCCTTGTACAGTTGCACAAAGACCTTGTTCACGGCCTTGTTCAGGGCAGGATCCATGGTGAAGCGTTCACGCGGCCAATCGAGCGAGGCACCAAGGCGACGAAGCTGTTTGGTAATCGTGCCGCCGGATTCGGCCTTCCACTCCCATACTTTTTCCAAGAACTTCTCGCGCCCCATGTCGCGGCGTTTGAGCCCTTGCGCCGCAAGCTGTCGCTCCACGACCATCTGCGTTGCAATACCCGCGTGATCGGTGCCCGGCTGCCACAACGTATCGTTACCACGCATGCGCGCATAACGGATCAGCGTATCCTGTATGGTAAAGGTCAGACCATGCCCCATATGCAAGCTGCCAGTCACGTTGGGCGGCGGGATCATAATGCAATACGGATCTTTTTTTGACTTCGGATCGCATGAGAAGGCGCCAGAGTTCTCCCAAGTCTCGTACAACTTGGCTTCTGTTGCGGCAGGATCGTATGTTTTCTCGATGGGCATAGGGGACCTATTCTTCTCTTCTTGTAAAAACAGCTATTGGGGCTAAGATAAAACCAATCCCCCGTCCAGTCTATATGAAAGCAGGAGAAAATGCCTCACCAGAACCCCTCCCACGAAGAAATTGTAAAGATTTTGGGCAATGTAAAAACCATCGCCATGGTCGGGGCCAGTGATAAAACCGACCGGCCAAGCCATCGGGTTATGCGTTTTCTTCAGGCCCATGAATACAAAGTGATACCCGTTAACCCTGCTTTAGATGGACAATCATTACTTGGGGAGATCGTTTACAAGGACCTAAAAAACATCCCCTCCCCCATCGATATGGTCGATATCTTCCGCGCTGGCGAGACCGCAGGCCCCATCGTGGACGAAGCCATCGCCATCGGCGC
This sequence comes from uncultured Rhodospirillaceae bacterium, assembly GCA_964482525.1. Taxonomy (GTDB): domain Bacteria; phylum Pseudomonadota; class Alphaproteobacteria; order UBA9219; family UBA9219; genus UBA8914. The sequence continues at coordinate 1,192 of CAYZXV010000122.1, forward strand.
AAGAGTCGTATGGATGCAATTAGGCGTCATCAACGAAGAGGCTGCTGCTCGCGCAGCGCAGGCCGGTCTCACCGTGATTATGGACCGCTGCCCCGCGATTGAGTTGCGGTGATGGCTAAGAATACCAACTTCACGAGGCATAAAAAACAGAGATTAAACAATGAACGTCTCACGTGCCTTTTTATCAAACGCTTTGATTTTATCGCTGCCCCACCTGCAACGCCATAAATCATTGCGGTCTATAATTTCGCAACCTAACGCTTTATAGAAAGCAACAGCATCCACATTTTCTTTCCGAACGCCAATCCCAATCGTGGCCTCTAGCATCAAAGCCTGTTTCACAACCTCCCAAACCAATCTCGCCCCAATTTTCTTTTTTCGCCACGCAGGATCAACATACAGGTTCTGTAGCTCTAAATAACGGGACGCAGACTGACAGGCATACATCCTATGCCAGCCCACATATCCAACATCACATCCATTTATTGAGGCTATAGCGGACGAGAACCAGTCCTGATCCCGATCTAGTTTATCGGGATCAGGCCGCATCTTCTCACCATGATAGGCGGCTAGTTTTTCAGCCATATTCGACAGAGACATATAATCAGCAACCAAGTTCGGTTGTCTAACCTTGATGACTCCGTCTGCCGTCACTGTTAAGCCTTGCCCTTATAGATCGAGATGATCTGTTCAAGAAGAGCGAGAGCCTCTTCACGAGGACGCTGGAAGCAATTACGACCGATGATCGAACCATTGCCGCCGCCTGCATAAATATCCTTGGCGTCCTGAATAACACTATCCTTGCCTTTGGCTGCGCCGCCAGAGAAGACAACGATTCGTTTTCCGGCAAAACAGCATTGCATGATGTGCTTGACGCGCTCTGCTTGGGTCTTGATGGCGATCTTCTGATCTTCGTAAACCTTCTTCGAATCCTTATTGCCCAAGAAATCGGAGGGAAGCTTTACCTTGATAATGTTCGCCCCCAACAACGCGGCCATATGCGCGCTATAGCCAATCACGTCCACAGCAAGCTCGGCCTCCTTCGTCAGCTCACCACCGCGCGGATAGGACCACATGACAACGGCAAGACCCTTGCTCTTCGCTTCACGTGATAATTCACGAATTTCCTCATACTGATCGTACATGGCATCCGAGCCCGGATAGACCGTAAAGCCAATGGCCGCACACCCAAGGCGAAGGGCATCATCAATACTGGCCGTCACGGCCTGGTCTGCTCCCTCTTTCTGGCGTGAAAGACTGTTGGCACTGTTCATCTTGAGAATGGTCGGGATGGCTCCCGCAAACGTATCCGCCCCCGCAGCGATCGGCCCCAAAGGAGCGGCATATGCGTTCAAGCCGGCATCGATCGCCAATTTGTAATGATAATGGGGATCATAGGCATCGGGATTAACCGCAAAGCTGCGTGCTGGGCCATGTTCGAACCCCTGATCGACGGGAAGGATCACAAGCTTACCCGTGCCAGCCAATTTGCCGGACATCATCATACGGGCCAGATTGGCCTTGGTTCCTGGGGTTTCGCCTTCATAACCGTCCAAAATTTCACGCACGCGACGGGTCAAGTTCATGGTCAGCCTCTCAAGAGATAAAGTGGGGGTAAATAGCGGGCAGAGATTAGGGCATTTGAGCTCTTTTGTCCAATTCTAGCTTTAAGGAATCATGCAGTTAGGTTAATATTTTGCACTTATTCCTTTTTGTCATGGGGGCTTTATGCGCCGCTTCTTGCCATCAGCTGGTATTGCCATCGGACCTATCCTTTTCGTTGTGGCAATGCTCGGCATTATCGCCACAATCATGTCTTCAAGCGGCGGAAGCAGCTTTGGATCAGCAGGAACAGCGGATCGCGTGACGGCTGATATCGCCGGGCAAGCAAACTTAATCCGTGCAAAAATCGCAGAATGCCACATGCAGTATTTAGTCAATGGCACGAACTATGCCAGCGCCCCTTGCGCAGGCGACCCCTATCCATGCTCGGATCAAACGAACGGAACCGCTGTTTCTGACCTGACCTGCCCCAATGACCCGTTGGACGGAGCAAACGAACGCAGTATATGGACAGGTCTTCGCCCAGCCTCATTGCCCCAAGCATCAAACGGCTTCAATAACTGGATGTATATAAACGCAGGAAGCGCAGGGGGACGTTGCATTTGGACGGCACCAACCAGCGGTAATGGCACGGCAGCGATTGTTGAAGGCCTCAAACGCGTTGCGACCAAATTTACGACTGAAGAAATTGCCTATGACGATTCAAGCAACACGCAGAAAGTCGTGATCTTCATCACCCGCCCCACTGGCGTGACAAACTCGAATTGTACTGTACCGTGATGCATAAGATCGATTTCTTACGAGAAAATCTTATGATCAACCTTAGCAAACGCCTCATGGACTGCTTCGCTACGCTCGCAATGACGGGTTTTTTGATTTTCTCCTCCTCCGCTGCCTTCGCCCAAGAACCGCCTCATCGCTACGCCATCGCCATGCATGGCGAGCCAAAACTTTCCGAGGGTTTCAAAAGCTTCTCCTACGCGAACTCCGAAGCGCCCAAAGGCGGCAAACTCGTTCTTGGCGTTGTGGGAAGCTTCGACAGCCTTAACCCCTTTATCGTGCGCGGTACGGTGCCGCAAGCTCCGGCGTTCAGCCTGTTTTCCTCAGCCTCTGTTTATGAAAGCCTGATGGCGCGAAGTTGGGACGAACCCTTCACCCTTTACGGCCTCATCGCGCAAACGGTACAAGTACCGCAGGATCGTTCATTTATCATCTTTAACCTAAACTCAAAGGCGCATTGGTCAGATGGGCAGCCTATTACGGCAGACGATGTCCTCTACTCTTATCAAACACTGCGCGAGAAAGGCCGACCCAACCACCGCACCTATTATAAAAAAGTGGCCAAAGCCGAAAAGCTAGATGCACGACGCATTCGCTTTGATTTTGTAAAGCAAGCAGATGGATCATGGGACCGCGAAATGCCCCTTATCATGGGGCTGATGCCCGTGCTGGCCAAACATGATTGGGAAAAACGGCGCTTTGACGAGACAACGCTCACGCCTCCGATCAGCAGCGGCCCCTCTATGCTGGACGCACCGTCACTTTGACCCGAAATAAGGCTTACTGGGGTAACGACGTCCCCGCCCAACAAGGTCTATTTAACTTCGACGAGGTCCGTATCGATTTCTATCGCGATGACAATGTCGCGCTTCAGGCGTTTAAGGCTGGTGCCTTTGACTTGCGCCGCGAGCCCGATCCCCAGAAATGGGCCAAGGCCTATGATGGCCCCGCGCGCATGGACGGAAGCCTATC
>CAYZXV010000123.1:0-4492 GCA_964482525.1 uncultured Rhodospirillaceae bacterium
GAGACCTGGTCGACGCCGTCGCGTTGAGCCTGATTGAGGGCATAAGACGTATCCCGTAGCGTCTGGGCAAGATCGCGGATTGTTTCCCGCTGGGCGGTTTCTTGCTGTCTGAGCGCGTCGAGGGTCAGGTTCAAGCGACCCGTCACCGCGCCGATCATATCCTTTTGTGTGTCCATCGACTTGGTGAAGATATGTGCGCTTTGTTCCGCACGTTCGTAGTGGCTGCCGATTTTTTCCATCAACGTATCAAAGGCCGAACGTTGTTCGCCTTGGAACTTGAAGGATACTGTCCCTTCGTCGCTTTCAACCGCTATGTCGGGAAGATTCACAAAATGACGGCGTGTCGCGTCGATAGCGCGGGCCAAGTCGCCAACGGCATCAGTGCGTTCAATACCCCAAACGGTCGCTTGCGGATCGTTCTGCGTGATGTTTTTCACGCTTTGGGTTAAGGCGTCCAGTAAGGACTCCTGTCGTGTCCGTAGCATCAGGAAGGTGGTGAAGGCCAGGCCAGCTAAAAAGATTGCCGCCATCCAGGCCAAAAGGGTAAGACCAAGACTCCATAATTTCAAATCGTTATGAGCGGTCAGACGTTCACGGGCCATCGCCGTCTGTAAACGGACGTCCAAAACAGCAAGCGCGGAGGATGCGCGCAGCAGATCTGAGCTGGTCAGACCCTCGCTCATCGCGTCACTTTGCTCGGCCTTGGCGATCAGGCCCGCGAAAATATCCAAGATTGCTTTAATATCGCGGTGAACGGGCCCTGCTGCGTCGTTGGCCAGCGGGGTTAGCGTTTCACGTGCGGTCTTGTAACTCATCCGCATATCTGCCAACGCGTTTTGGTCACCGCTGCTGATATAATTTTGGGCAGAGCCTAAAAAGCCGCTGTACCCAAGGGCAAGAATTGTTTTTTCATAGGTTTTTTCATCCGAGGAAAAGGCGGAGTCTGGCGCGGCCAATAAATTTTGTCCTTGATCCATTTTGTATTTAAGGAAAGTCGCCGCGCCAATCATCGCGAAAGACAAGAAAAGAATTAATGTTAAGGCAATCGCGGGAAGAAGGGATTTCCGAGCATTAAACTCTGTGGCCATGACATAACTCTTTTGGAAAGCGGACGCGGGATATCCCCAGAAAAATCGGAGGCTCGCAATCTAACCGATTTTAACGAATCAGTCAAAAAAATGATGGCCACTCAAGGTGATCTTCTATCTTTTCCATCAAAAGATGGTAAGGGAAAGGGCCTTTACCTAGGGCTCTTACAACATAAACTGCTCACGAATGATCCGCTCCCCAAGATGTTGTTCCGGATCGAACAACAAAGTGAAGGCAGTGGTGCAATCCAGCCACAGACGCGCAGTCGTGACATTCTGGATGATATCTTGTCCGGCTTCGACACGAACGGGCCGTTTGTCGATTTCGAGTATGTCGATGTCAATCACAGAGCTTTGTGGCAAAATGGCATAGGACCAGCGTCTGGGACGGAACCCGCAAATAGCTGTCATTACGAGCGTATTTGAGTCGAGCGGCATGATTGGACCGCCCGCGGAATGATTGTAGGCTGTGCTTCCAGTCGGGGTTGATATGAGAAGGCCGTCACCGCTAAAGCAATTGATACGTTCGACTCCGTCGATGCGGATACGAAGCTTTGCGGATTGAGGGGTGCTGCGTAGAAACGTAACTTCGTTGATTGCCAACGATGTATGGGTTGATCCGTCTTTGCAGGTACAGTCAATTTTCAAAGGATGCAGAAAAACGCTTTGGGCGCGTTTGATCCGGTCGGGCAGGTCGTCAGGCGTATAATCGTTGCAAAGGAACCCAACCGACGAGGTTCGGCGCAAGGCGTAGATCGGTTTGCCCTTATCCATATAGGCGTATAGTGTTTTCAGGACGTGGCCGTCACCACCCAAAACCACGATCACCTCGGCCTCAGCGGGGTCGATGTGACCGTATTTGGACTCTAGGGCATGAAGGGATTCTTGGGCCAACGGAGAGGGCGAAGCTGCAAAGGCGATTTTCATTTACGGAACCGATTTATTAATCATCAATTAAGGATTATGGCGCAACTGTAGGACTGAGACAATCAGTCTTTTTTGTAGGCCTCCGTCTGGGCAGCGAGGGCTAGTCAGGACTGTTTTTTGGGCTTTTTGAGGGAGGGGATCAGATGCAGATAGACCTGCGCGTGACCGAGTTGCTGTCATCGAAGATCTGTCATGACCTGATCAGCCCCGTCAGTGCCATTAATAATGGCGTCGAACTTATCGACGATATCGGCGATTCGGTTATGGTTGAGGCCATGAAATTGATTGCCGACAGTGCGGGACAGGCCTCGCGCCGATTGCGGTTGTTTCGTATCGCCTATGGGCGCGCAGGCAGCGAGGCAAATCTTCCTGTCCGTGATGTCCGTTTGGTGGCCGAGCAATATTTTTCCGTTGGGAAAATAAAAATCATCTGGCCCGATACGGTGACGCTTGATTTATTGGCAGAATCTCGCGGTGGCTTGAAGACTCTTTTAAATGGGCTTTTGATGGCCGAAGAGGTCTTGGCTTATGGCGGAGAAATTGCTGTAACGCCGCGTGAAGACGGGCAGGGGAACGGTTGTATCGTTCGCGTAACAGGCCGGGGTGCCTCTCTGGCTCCCGTTTATCGCGAAGCCCTTGATGGCGCCACCCCGGTTGAAGACTTAACTCCACGAAGCGTACAGTCTTATATGACCGGGTTGTTTGCCCGGCAGTTTGGCTTTGCGTTCTCGTTCGAGAACCTACACGAAGACACCTTGCTCATGGTGATGAAGTCCGGGGCGGCTGAATACGATAATCTGCAGGAAAAAGAGCAAATTCAGGCAGAGAAGTATGAGTCGTTCTAATGCTTTTTTAAGGTTTGCTAGTCCACACTCACTCCGGCATTCCTGCGAGTGATTCTTCCGAAAAATAGAGGGCGATAACATGGACGATCTGTTGCGAGAGTTTCTGACCGAAACGAACGAAAGCATTGCACAACTTGACGTTGAGCTGGTGCGGCTCGAGCAGAATCCCAATGATCCTGAGTTGATCAGCAGCATATTCCGTCTGGTCCACACGGTAAAAGGGACCTGCGGATTTCTTGGGCTTGGGAGGCTTGAGAAGCTCGCCCATGCTGGTGAGAACGTGCTTGGCAAATTCCGGGATGGTGATTTGGCCATTACGCCAAAGGCTGTGACCGTTATTTTACGTTCGATCGATGCGATCAAACGGATGCTCGTCGTCCTTGAAGAAACCGAAGCCGAAGAGCCCGGTGATGACAGTGAGTTGATTGATATGCTCAATGCGATCGCAGAGGGCCGGGATGCCGAAATAAAGGTCGTGGCCGCTGCTCCACCTGCGCCACAGCCCGTTGAAGAAAAGAAAGTAGAACCCAAAGCTGAAGTTAAGTCCGCAGACGTGAAGGCGCAGTCAGAACCTGACGAGTTCGGGTTTGTTCCCGTACCCGCAGAGCAAACAGGCATGAGTCAAAAGGAGACAAAAATGGCATCGCAATCCCCTCAAGCGATCGACGATAAAAAAGAATTGTCTGGGGCCTCTGAAAATGGGCCGAAGGAACCCTCCGTTTCGGGACAGACAATCCGGGTGAATGTTGATCAACTCGAAAATCTCATGGTTATCGCCAGCGAGCTGGTTCTGACCCGTAATCAGTTGATGCAAATTTCTCGCACACAAAAAGACAACCCCTTCGTTGCGCCGCTTCAGCGCCTTAACCATGTCACGTCAGAACTGCAGGAAGGCGTGATGAAAACACGCATGCAGCCGATCGGCAACGCTTGGTCGAAGTTGCCGCGTGTTGTGCGCGACTTGTCGGTCGAACTTGGAAAGAAAATCGACCTCCAAATGATGGGTGCGGATACCGAACTTGATCGCCAGGTTCTTGAAATGATCAAGGATCCGCTCACACATATGGTGCGTAACTCGGCAGATCATGGTATCGAAGTCCCGGCGGATCGCATGATGGCGGGCAAGCCGGAAACGGGCGTGATCCTCCTCAACGCTTTCCATGAAGGCGGCCACATCATCATCGAGATTTCAGACGATGGTCGTGGAATCCCGATATCGAAGGTCAGGGCCAAAATCATTCAGAATAATTTGGCCAGCGAAAGCGATGTTTCGTCGATGAGCGACCAGCAGGTCATTCAATACATCTTTAAACCCGGCTTTTCGACGGCGGCGCAGGTTACGGCCGTTTCCGGTCGCGGTGTGGGCATGGATGTCGTTAAAACCAACATCGAAAAGATCGGCGGTACAGTCGATTTACAATCGGTCGAAGGGAAGGGGTCCCGGTTCTTAATCAAGATCCCGCTGACTCTCGCTATTGTTTCAGCCTTGATCGTCGAATGCGCGAATGAACGGTTCGCTATCCCGCAAATCAGCGTTGTTGAATTGGTTCATGCGTCGTCAAACAGCGAGTATAAGGTTGAATATATCAACCAAACCCCTGTACTGCGTTTGCGTAACCATCTGTTGCCTCT
>CAYZXV010000124.1:0-4457 GCA_964482525.1 uncultured Rhodospirillaceae bacterium
CGCCGGAGGGGGGACAAACCCCTTGAAGAATGTCCGCTGTACAAGCCGATGGATCCGCGTTTTTCGCATCTTGAAAGAAAAGAAAAATCTCCGGAAATCGTTGCAGCGGTCAAGGAAGTTTTGTTTTCGAAAGAGGTTGTGGCGCTCAACAGGGCGCTTTTGGAAAAGCTTTATAAAACCGCCGCATGGAAACCAATGACGCCAGAGGAACGGACGCGTTTGATTGATGCGGCCTCACGCTTCTATGGGAATGACGCGCTTATCGAGCATCCGTGGGTTCTTCCCTTTGCGATTATGGGAACGGAACCGGCCTTTGTATTCAAAAAGAGAAACGGCAATGGCGAGTACAAGGCTGCCCTGCGCGGTTGCGGCGTTCAAGAGCTTAAGTACACAAGTTTTGATGGGCGCGAGAAGGTTATAGTGGTTCCAGAGTTCCTGCAGCGGTTTTATGTGAACAAGCGGGGTGGCACGAGTGTGATCCCTTGGGACAAGCGCACCTATCCCCTATCTAAGGTAGATGCTTATCGGCTTGCTGGGCTTCCCCTGCCGACCGGGATGGTCGAAGTTCCCCAAGGAACGGCAAACCGTACGGCGGCGATACAGGCCTACGCCGAGCAAGCGGCCTTGGCCGTAAAGGCCGAACCACCCAAAGGGCCAAACCCGCCGCTTTTCAGCAGAAAGCCAAAGCCACAGATTCTTCCTGGTTTTCTAAAGAAAATGGCTTGAATCTTTGCTTTTCCCGCGAACTCGTGTAAACTGCCCCGTCTTTTAATAAGGAAAACCAAAGGTTTTATCCCATGCCGTTGAAACATGCCGCCGTGAATCCTGATAAGCAGGCCTTGGCCGACCTGCGCGCCCAGATCGATCAGATCGACGGCGTGATCCACGATATGCTGAAAGAACGGGCCGAAGTCGTTGAACATGTAGGCAAAATTAAGGGCAAACAGCATATTTTTGTCCGTCCTGGCCGTGAGTGCCAGATGCTCCGCGCCCTTATGGCACGGCCACAGGGCAAGGTGCCAAGTGGCCTTGTGATCCGTCTGTGGCGCGAGATGATCGCCGCCTTTACGATGATGGAAAGCAGCGGATTTAAGGTCGGCGTCTATGCGCCGCCCAAGGGGCCCGATCTGTGGGACCTTTCGCGCGATCATTACGGAGCTTTCACGCCGCTCGCCGAGTATCCGACCGCTGTGGCCGCGATCAAGGCGCTGCAGGAAAAGAAGATCAGCGTCGCCGTCGTTCCGCCACCCGCGCAGGGGGAGAAGGATAATTGGTGGGCGATGCTCGCGCATGACAAGAAAAATCCCCTGACGGTTTTCCAATCTCTCCCGTTCGAGCCGCACAAGCCCGGCAAGAGCAACGCACGCAACACGTTGCCCATGGGGTTGATCGTCGGGCCGCTTTATCCCGAATTGACGGGAGATGACCGCAGTTTCCTCGCGCTTGAGTGCGTGCATGTGCCAGAGGCTGAGATGAAACGTTTGCTGGGGAAGGCCGGATACAAGGTGCGCACCTTTATCGCCGAAAGCCTTGGACGCGGCGCGTCGGCACCAACAGGTTACTATGCGGAAGTCGAAGGCTTTGTGGGCCGCGCGGATACGCGCCTTGGCCGCATCAAGGCGATGCTGGGCAGCCGTTTGCAACACCTCGCGCCGCTTGGTGGTTACCCCGTCCCGCTCAAAAACGGGAAGAAGTGACGGGGAACAACGCGATGCTAGGCAGCGTCGCGAGTTCAGTCATTTCATAAACGCGTAGTCTTATGACCCAACCTATAGAAAAAACACTTGGTCTTTTCGGGCTTGGCGCGTTTGGCCAATTGATGGTTCAGCACCTTGCGCCCTATGTCACGATTGTCGCCTATGATCCCTCGCCAGATGCGCAATACTATGCTGCCGCGAACAAGGTGCGCATCGCCGCGCCCGAAGAGGTTGCAAAGAGCGATATCGTCGTGCTGGCCGTGCCTGTGCCGCGCATGGAAAGCGTGCTGCACCAGATCAAGGATCACGTGCGCGAAGGCGCGATTGTGATGGATGTGGGCTCGCTCAAGATGAAGCCGACCGGATGGATGGATGCGATCCTTCCGCCACATGTTGATATTTTGGGAACGCACCCCTTGTTCGGGCCCAGCGGCGCGAGTAAGGGCACAAAGGGCCTTCGCCTCGTATTGTGTCCCGTGCGCGGGCCGTCGGTACAGGATCGCGCCGCACGTTTAAGGGCGTTTGTCGAAGAAACCTTCGGCCTAAGCGTGATCATGGCGACGCCCGAAGAGCATGATCGTGAAATGGCGTATGTTCAGGGTTTGCCGCATATGATTTCAAAGATCCTGATCAATATGGAGCCTCTGCCGCGCCGCATGATGACGCCGAACTATAATTTGTTTATGCAGTCCGTCGATGTCGTGCGCAAGGATACGGACGATTTGTTCCGCACCATTATTTGCGACAATCCCTATGCCGCCGAAGTCCGCAATTTGTTTTTTGAAGAAGCACGGAAATTTCTCGCGCGGCTTGAGGGGGAGAATAAATAGCAGGGGTGATTTTTTATACACCCCGCCCCTAACCCCTCCCCAAGGGGAGGGGGATACCTGTGTTATTGCGGATAGAACGTTTTATAATTTTAAACGTTGAAGAACCTTACTTTCCACAATACCGGTAGTGTCCCCCTCCCCTTGGGGAGGGGTTAGGGGCGGGGTAAGAAGGGTGGCGGGGTAAAATATGTTGGCTGGGCACGTCAAACCATAATAAGGTAGATCGTCACTAAACGAAAAGATTGATACATGACCTCCTTTATCCTTGCCTCCTCTTCGCCGCGCAGACTTGATCTTTTAAATGATATGGGGCTGAGGCCCGATCAGATTATTCCCGCCGATATTGACGAAACGCGCCGCAAGGGTGAAAAGCCCCGCGCCCTCGCGCAACGTCTTGCCTTTGAAAAAGCGCAGGCTGTTGCTGCAAAGCATCCGGGCGCCGTCATTCTGGGCAGCGATACGGTTGTGGCGTGTGGCGCGCGCGTGCTTGGCAAAGCCGAGACGGCGGAGGACGTGCGGCGGTTTCTCACGCTTCTTTCGGGGCGTCGGCATCACGTCTTTACAGGCGTTGCGTTGGCCCTGCCGGGTGGACGCGTCTTGCAAAAAATGTCGGACAGTATTGTGACGTTCAAACGCCTTGAAGCGGCCGAGATTGACGCCTATGCCGCGAGCGGTGAGGGCATCGGCAAGGCCGGCGGCTATGCGATCCAAGGCCGCGCCGCCTGTTTGATCCGCTTTATGTCGGGCTCTTACTCCGGCATCGTGGGCCTGCCGCTTTATGAAACAGGTGTGCTGTTTAAAACGGCGGGGATAGCTAGTTCTAGAACAGAAAATCACCCTCCCCTTGCGGGAGGGTCGAAAACACGTAGTGTTTTCGGGGAGGGGTCCTCCCATGAAAGCTAACCCCTCCCCGAAATTGCTCCGCAATTTCGACCCTCCCGCAAGGGGAGGGTGTTTAAAGACTCTCATCACAATCGATACCAAAGACGGCCTTGACCGCGCAGCGGTGTGGCAGGGGCGCGAGCTGATCGATCTTTATGTGGACCAGCGCGAAGCGCCCGATATGACGGGCGCACTTGTGTGCGGCAAGGTTGTGCGCGTGGCCGAAGGCGGCGCAAAGGTGTGGCTTGATGCAGGCCTTGCGCAGCATCTCTATCTTGAAAAAGCGCCGAACGTTCGTGCGGGGGATAAAATCGCCGTGCGCGTTGTCACGACCATGGCTGAAGATAAAGCGTGGATATGCAAAATTGATAAAACGACGACTCCCGATGGTCCACTTGGTGTAATCACGCAGCCGCCACGCGTGTGGCAGCGCGCCGCGCATGCTTATGCAGAGGAGGGCGTGCAGCTTCTTCTGCGCTTTGGCGATAAAGAGACCTATGACTCTTTTGATGCGACTGTGTATCCCGGCGTGAAAGCGGAACTGAGCGCCAAAGAGCCCGTGCATCCAGATCTTGATGAACGGATTGATGCGTTGCTGCATCCGGTTGTTGACCTGAAGGGCAGCGGCTCGTTGGTGATTGAGGCCACGCAGGCGCTTACCGTCATCGATGTGAATGCGGGTGCGGCCAAGAATGCGCTCGACATCAATTTGCGCGCGGTGCAGGAAATCGCGCGCCAGATTAGGCTGCGCAATATCTCCGGCATCATTGTCATTGACGCGCTCAAGATCAAGGACCGCACGGCAACGTCCAAAGTGCTCAATGCGCTCAGCCGCGCCTGCGAGAGTGATCCTGCGGGCGTCACCGTCTTTGGCGTTACAAAGCTTGGCCTCATTGAACTCACCCGCACCCGGCAAGGCAGGACGCTTGCGGAGGTGATGGGGGCTGCGAGATAACCAAACCAAGATAAAATAACCAAAGGCAAGAAACCAACCGGGATTCCCGCTTGCGCGGGAATGACGGTTTTTGTGGGACCGTCTCTCCTTTTT
>CAYZXV010000125.1:0-2603 GCA_964482525.1 uncultured Rhodospirillaceae bacterium
AAAAATGCGTAAGCATTTTTCGGGGAGGGGTTAGCGTGTGTCTTTAGCAACTCACAAAAACAGCGGTCATATTGTTGGACGAGCCAGACAACTGCGCCAGTCTGGAAGTATGGTTGAACGTCTTTTGTGGCGAGCCTTGCGAACAGGGTCAGACCAAGAAGAAATAAAATTTAGGTATCAACATCCTTTGTCCTACTATGTGGCCGACTTTATTTGTCTGTCGGCCAAACTCATAGTAGAAATTGATGGGATGTCCCATGACTCCTCTGATGAGGATGATAAAGTCAGACAAAATTATTTTGAAGGTCTTGGCTATCTTGTTCTTCGTTTTAGTAATCAAGATGTTTTAGAAAATGTAAGCGACGTTGCGCAAACGATAAGGCTTGCAGCGCAGGAACGATTAGCTGGCTTGCGTGTGCAGACCCCTCCCCGAAATTGCTCCGCAATTTCGACCCTCCCGCAAGGGGAGGGTGATTAAGAGGTTTCAAACAAGATTAACGTGACCATAGGGGAGATTGTGGAAGCTTATGAAAATCCAATCAATAATAACCCTCCCCTTGCGGGAGGGTCGAAAAATGCGTAAGCATTTTTCGGGGAGGGGTCACCAGTATGTGTATCTCGCCCAATAGGCAAAGGATTGACCGCTCGCAATGAACACGCTTCCTAAACTTTGTATTTTGGCTGGTGGGGGTGGGGCTCCGGCTCAACTGATCCGCGCGTGCCGCGAGATCGACCGCCCGTTCCACTTGGTCTGCCTTGAGGGGCATGCCGATGCGGACCTGTGTGAAGGCGTGAGCGCTTGCACCCATCTTGGCCTTGGCGATTTGGCGAAGCTGCGCGATTTATGCCGCGCCGAGAGCATCGAAGAAATGGTGATGATTGGTCGTGTGCGTCGCCCGTCGATCAGCGAGCTTAAACCCGATTGGCTGACCCTAAAGCTTATCGCGAAAGTCGGTCTTACTTCGCTGGGTGATGATGGTCTGTTGCGTTCGCTTGGCAAAGTTTTGGAAGAGGAATGCGGCGTGCGCATGATTGGCGCAGGCGATGTGTTTGGCGGTCTTTTGACTCCTGAAGGCATTTTGACGCGGCAGAGCCCGGATGAACAGGCACAAAGCGATATTCGCCGCGCGATTGAAATCGCGCAAACGCTGGGTCGCCTTGATGTGGGGCAGGCCGTGATCGTGCAGCAAGGCATGGTGCTTGGCGTCGAGGCAATCGAAGGGACCGATGCGCTGATCGCCCGGTCACGCGATGTGCGTCGCGAAGGGCAGGGCGGCGTCCTCATTAAACTGGCAAAGCCACAGCAAGACAACCGTTTCGATCTTCCCACGATTGGCGTGGATACGGTACGCAATGCGGCTGCGGCTGGGCTTGCAGGGATTGCGGTCGAGGCTGGCCGCAGTTTGATTGTGGGGCGCGACGCCACGCTTGAAGCCGCCGACATGCTCAATCTTTTTGTCGTGGGTCTAAAGTTGCCCGAAAGGAATGACGCATGACTGAGGATGGCGAGCATAAGGCCCCGCTTTTCTTCTTGGTGGCTGGTGAGGCTTCGGGCGATGTGCTCGGCGCACGACTGATGCAGGCTTTAAAAAAGAAAACACAGAACCGAGTACGGTTTGCAGGTGTTGGTGGGCCGCGCATGCAGGCCGAAGGACTCGACCTTTTATTTCCGCAAACGGACCTCGCCCATATGGGGTTGTTCGAGCTTATCACGCACATCCCGTTGATCATGCGTCGCCTTAGGCAAACGGTGCGTGCGGTGTGTGATACGCGACCCGCAGCGCTTGTGACCATCGACTCGCCGGATTTTTGTTTTCGTGTGGCGAAACGGCTCAAGGGTTTTGGCATCCCGCTTATCCATTATGTTGCGCCGACTGTTTGGGCGTGGCGTGCAGGTAGGGCAAAAAAAATCGCAAAATTTCTTGATCATCTGCTGGCGCTCTTGCCGTTTGAGCCTCCCTATTTCACGCGTGAAGGTCTGCCCTGTACCTTTGTCGGCCATCCGCTCGTCGAAAGCGGAGCAGATAAGGGCGATGCCGAGCGGTTTTGTCAGACGTTCGCTATCCCGCCTGATACCAATCTTCTCTTGATGTTACCGGGGAGCCGCCTTGGCGAGGTTAGTCGGTTACTTCCTATTTTCCGCCTTACGGCTTTACGTCTTTATGCGCGGGTTGAGTGTCTAGAAATTGTGATCCCAACCGTGCCGCATGTGCGCCCACTGATTGAAAAAGAAATCGCTGTCTGGCCGATGCGTGTACATCTTACGGATACTGATGCGGACAAATATGATGCTATGGCGGCGTGTAAGGCTGCGCTGGCGTGTTCCGGCACCATCTCGGTCGAACTCGCCATCGCGGCAGTGCCGACCGTGATTGCGTATAAGATTGGGAAGCTCACGGCCTTCGTCTACAGACGCTTTGTAAAATTGCCCTATTTCACGCTCATCAATATCATGAAAAAGCGCGAGGTGATGCCAGAACTTCTTCAGGAACGCTGCACGCCAGAGCTTCTTGCCGAGGCTGTTGGGGATCTTCTCCTTGATCCAGCAGCGCGCGCGAGGCAAGTGGGCGAACTCACCTCGCTTGCGTCATGGCTTGGGCGGG
>CAYZXV010000125.1:2703-4402 GCA_964482525.1 uncultured Rhodospirillaceae bacterium
GCGCGCGCGAGGCAAGTGGGCGAACTCACCTCGCTTGCGTCATGGCTTGGGCGGGGGCAATTCGTGCCGTCCGAAAAAGCCGCCGAAACCGTGTGGAATGTCGCTTTTCCGACAAAGGGGAGATCATGACCCTCACCGTTCTTCAAATCATCCCGGCGATGGGAACCGGCGGTGCGGAGCAAGCCTGTGTCGATATTGCACAAGGCCTTGTCCAGCGCGGCGACCGTGCACTTATCATGTCCACGGGCGGTTGGCGCGTTGAGCAGGCCGAAAAGATTGGCGCACGGCATATCCTGCATGACTTCGCAACAAAAAATCCGGCAAAGATCATACGCAACGCGATGTGGCTTGCGGCCTATATTCGTGAAAATGGCGTCGACATTGTGCATGTGCGGTCTCGCGCCCCGGCTTGGAGCGCAAAGATTGCGTGCAACCTGACGGGATGCCCGTTTATCACGACGTTTCATGCGGCGTACAAGTTCACGAACAAGTGGAAGAAGGTTTATAACCGTGTTATGGCCTCTGCGGATCGGGTGATTGCGATTTCGCCCTTTATTGCGGCACATATCAAAGAAGCCTATGGCGTGGGCGAAGAGCGCGTTCGCCTGATTAATCGCGGAATTGATACCGCGCAGTTCGATCGGACTTCCATTGCGCCAGATCGCATCGCTACCTTAAAAAAAGCATGGGGTGTCGGCGAGGAGGATAAGGTTCTTTTGCTGCCTGCGCGCCTGACGCCCATCAAAGGGCATGCGGTGCTGATTGAGGCCTTGTCTAAACTGAAACGGGAAGGGAAGCCCCTGCCGCTTGTCCTGTTTGTCGGGGATGATCAGGGCCGCGCGACCTATACGGCCTGCCTGAAAGATTTGATCGAAACGGCAGGTCTTGCCGAGCGGGTCAAGCTTGTCGGTATGTGTAATGATATGCCCGCCGCCTATGCGCTGGCGCACTATGTGGCGCAGCCCTCGCAGATTGCCGAAGGCTTTGGCCGCGTGCCGGTCGAGGCTATGGCGATGGGCCTCCCTGTACTGGCCAGCGATATTGGCGGCATGCGCGAGACAGTCGTTGCGGGTGAAACAGGGTGGCTTCTGCCTGTCCGCGAGTCTGGGGCATGGGCCAAAGCGGTTGAAGAGATGATGGCGATGACCGACGCCGCCCGCGCCGCCATGGCCGAAGCAGGGTGTAGACGCGTCGCGCGTTATTTCAGTCAGCAAGCTATGGTCGCGCAGACGCTTTTGGTGTATGATGAGGTTATACGCACCCACCCGTAATACGGGAGGTCATCATGGCCACACCACAGGTCTATATGGCGGCGACCGTGCCGCGATACATTCGCCAAACAAAACTGGCGCGCCTTCCCGAAAACGCCGTGATCGGCACGCGCGCTTTGAAAGCCGAAGATGGTACGCATCAGGTTTATGATGTGATCATGCTGCCTTTTCAGGTGTTCCAACGTATGAAGCTTCATGCTGGATTCCAACCCGTTGTTTCCCCCGACCTCAGGCCAAAAGGTGAAGATGTTTTTACACCGATTTTTGTGCCGATGGATGTGCGCCAAGTGACCGTGCCAGAAGGCGAGACCGATCCTGCCGCCTATGCCAAAGCTCATTTTGTGAAGTTGTTTCGGTTGGCATAGTGAAAATCAAAAAAACTGTTTTTTACCTCACTGCCTTTTTTTACCCCGCCCCTAACCCCTCCC
>CAYZXV010000126.1:0-4393 GCA_964482525.1 uncultured Rhodospirillaceae bacterium
GTCAATCTTGCTCACTATTTCTTCCTGTTCAATTGTCGGCGGCAAAGGAATGGCACAAGATTTTAATGAATCCTGATTCACAAATGGTTGAGCCCCGCCTTTCGAACTCTCTCCCAGCTTTGCCACCTTCAATACAACAGCAAGATATGTGAGGTTGCATCCGTAAGGAACAGTCACTGCATAAATGGCGTTATCCGTTATCCATGCCCTCGGTTTGGTAACGTGGACATTGCCACATTGCGCACCAACACGACCTATAACGATTGTAGCAGTTTCGACAAGGCTTTCGTTGTGATGTCCATTCACTCCATTCCCCCCATAAACTGGGACATCTCCATCGCAAATCTTTTTGGCGGGCAGGAATTTTCCACTAGACCACACAAAGAGCTGATCGCCTGATGCCAAAAACCAACCTTCAGGTAAAAGAAAGGACGTGCTAGGACCAACTGGTTCTTTAAACTTCCCACGACCATTCCAATTGTTGCGCCTGGATTTGAGAATACGCTTGAGAAGCTCATCGCCGGATTCGAGGCGGTGTTTGTTGGCTTCTCGCCATTCTTTGGTGAGTTCACCCGTGACGGCGGCTTTGAGGACGGATTGACGATAGGTGGCGAGTTGCTTTTGCACCTGTTTCAGCAAAGCCTCCCCTTCGTCGAGGTTGCTAAACAACTGCTCGATCTTATCGACAATGCTCTTTTGTTCGTTAAGAGGAGGAAGCGGAATACGAATGTTTATCAATATTGTTTGACTGATATTTGGCTGAGCCCCTCCTTGTCCCATTTTTTTAAGGGCTTCTCTTTGAGAATATAAAAAATAAAACACATATGGGATTAGATCTTGCCCCTCATGTGTGGGCACAAGTGCGGCACATGCTTGATTGGTGGCTGCAGGGAAATCAAGAATCCCTAGCTTGCCTATGGTGGCCCCATACATGGCAACAAGAAGTGTCCCTCTGGGGAAAACTTTCGCAGAGCTATTTTTTAAACCTTCTTCTGTGATGCTCCCTGCGATCTTTTTTAAATGCGCATCTGGCAGGTCACCGGTAACAACCCAAGGGATAGACCCATTGTAATATTCTGGGTGTTTGGTTGATGGTGTACCCCCACTTGTCCATTTTCCGATGTCCGCTAGTTGTGCATCCATCCATCCCTGTGGAAATTTGATATCTCTTTCCTCCATCACGCCACCAACGACATCTGAAGTTCATCCATCAACGCTGGTAACTCTGTCCCAAAAAGCTGGCGGGCTTTGAGGAGTCCGCCCTTGTCGGCAAAGGTCGGGGCGGTCATGAAATCTTCGGGCACGATCTCCGCATTCGCCGCGATAAACAGGGCGATGGATTTAAGCCATGCGAACTGCTCATCCGAAAAATCTTTGCCCATTTTCTTTTGACGCCCGATCCACAGGTTGAAGCGTTGTTCGACCTTGGCGCCGAACGGCTCCAGCACATCGTCCATGCCAAGCGCATAGCGCACGAGGGAGACAATCTCGGTCAACTGTTGGTCAACCGGCGCGCCGCGCACCTTGGCGGCATCAAGCCGCTTGTAAGCTTGCCATACCGTCGCGACGTCCAGATAATAAGGCGGGTCGGTCAGTTTCTGCGTCAGTTCCTTGATCGCGGCATAGGTCAGTTTTTGCTTGCCATAGGGCTGGTTATAAAGAATCTGAAGCGCGATCAGTTCATTTTTGTTCTTTTCGATGAAATCCTTGAAGGATTTGATCTTCTCCTCCGCCGCTTTGACATCATAAGTTGCGCTTATGACGACATCCGTTGTGAGGTCGTCGATCACGATATCCGATTTCTGTTTGATGTCCTTGATAAGCTGCCGCAATTTGGGATCGTCAAACGGACGGCAGGTTTCTTCCGTCAAGGTTTCCTGAATGGCCTTCATCTGCTCTTCCGTAACAAAAGCCCCGTGCTTTGTTTTTGCAATCTCCTCAATCTTATCGGTGTCTATGGCATCCAGAAGCGCATTGGCCAAATCTCGCAGATCGCTGCCGCTACTGGCTGTTTTGATGCGATCCTTGTCTTCCTGATCGAGCTTTTTATCGAGCGCCGCCAAACGTCCGGCAAGTGAAGACAGGGCATCTTCATCCCGCCTTCCTTGCGCGATCTGGTCGATCAGCTTGTCAAAGGCCATAGCTCGCTTGCGCTCAAGCGGCTGCGAGACATTCTTTTTACCCTCTGTCACGCCGACGGCATCAATCAGGATAAAGCGCGTTTTGGTTTTGGCGTCGGGCGTGACTTGCCGAAGGTCGGCATCGTTGATCGAGCGGACGCCACGCCCCTTCATCTGTTCGTAATAGCCTTCCGATTTCACGTCGCGCATGAAGATAAGACATTCAACAGGCTTGATGTCCGTTCCGGTCGCAATCATGTCCACGGTCACAGCGATACGGGGCATTGGATCGACACGGAAAGATTTGATCAGCGTTTTGGGGGCTTCGCCGGTATTGCGATAGGTGATCTTTTTGCAAAAATTGTTTCCCTCGTTGAAGACATCGCGCACAATGTGGACGATCTCCTCGGCATGGTTGTCATCTTTGGCGAATATCAGGGTCTTTGGCACCCATTCGCCGGTGCGGTCGGGGAAAAGCTCTGTAAACAATTTGTCTTTGAAGCATTGGATAACGGTACGGATTTGATTTGGTGCCGTGACTGACCGATCAAGCTCCTTCTTCGTGTATTCCAAATCTTCATCCAGCTTCTTATAGCGGATAGCGCGTGTGCGACGGTCGCGGATCGGCAGATGAAAATCTGCGGCTTCTATCTTCCCGCCTTTTTCGGTGACTTCCGTACGAATACGGAAAATCTCATAGCCAACATTTACGCCGTCGGCCACGGAGCGTTCATACGGGTATTCCGCCACAAGATTTTGATTGAAGAAGCCCAAGGTGTGTTTCGAGGGGGTTGCTGTCAAACCAATGATGTGCGCGTCAAAATACTCGAGCACCTGCCGCCACAAGCCGTAAATGGATCGGTGGCATTCGTCGACGACAATAAAGTCGAATGTTTCAATTGGAATTACAGGATTGTAGGCAATGGGTTTGATCTCGCCTTCGTCATTCTCCCAAGTTTCAAAGTTTGAGGCTTCTTCCTCTTCCTCAGGCAACTCTTCTCCGCGCAGCATGGCATAAAGGCGCTGGATGGTCGTGATAACAACCTTGGCGTCGGGATCGATATGTGCGGCGTGCAAATGCTGGACAATATAGGTGTCCGTGAACCGGTTAGCCGTACCGGGCGGATGAAAGTTTTGAAACTCCTTCAATGTCTGATCGCCCAAGTTGTTGCGGTCGACCAAAAACAATATGCGCTTTGCGCCCCCATACTTCACAAGGCGATGACTGAATGTACAGGCTGTAAACGTTTTTCCTGCGCCCGTCGCCATTTGAATGAGTGCGCGCGGCCTGTCTTCTGTAAGCGACTTTTCAACGCCCTTAATGGCTTCAATTTGGCAATCGCGCAGCCCTGACTCGTTCAACGGCGGCATTTTCTGCAATCTAAAGCGGAGCGTATCCGGCTGTTTAAGCCATTCAAGAAGCGTTTCT
This sequence comes from uncultured Rhodospirillaceae bacterium, assembly GCA_964482525.1. Lineage (GTDB taxonomy): Bacteria > Pseudomonadota > Alphaproteobacteria > UBA9219 > UBA9219 > UBA8914. The sequence continues at coordinate 3,550 of CAYZXV010000126.1, forward strand.
GGTTTATGAAAGGCAAATACGCGCCGTGAACGCGGGCGCGGGTCACGCATGTCGCGGAAAAAGGTTTCGTCGCTCGTGCTTTCGTAGTCGAAATAGAGAATCGTGCTCCATTTCGCCAAATGCTCCGGCAGCGCACCCATGTATTTATCGGCTTGCTCCGCAACGCCGCTCAATGTAACGCCTTGTTTCTTCGCCTCGATGACTCCTGCCGCTTTACCTTCGACAAACAACAGGTAATCACATGGCCCCGCCGGAAGCTGGAATTCGCGCACCGCAACGCCGAGGGAAGCATTGCGATTGAAATCCTTCATATCTTGAATGACCCAGCCCGCCGCTTGAAGCGTAGCGTCAATCTTCTGTCTGGCTATCTGTTCTGGTGTGGCTGTCATTTCAAAGGCTCCGTTCCGACCGTGAGGATATCCAGATATTCCGTGTAGGCGAAGAGCCTGTTGCGGGCTTGGCCGGTTTTTTCTTCCAGAATGCCCAGATCGACCAGCTTCATGACCGAGTTTGTCGTGGTTGGAATCGAAAGACCAAGGTCGGGCGCAGCTTTGGTCAGCGACAGATACGGCTTTTTCTTGAGGTAATCATGGATTTTAAGTGCGCTGGGCGCCGCTTTGCCGATCTGGCTGATACGCAGGCGGTCGCGTTCAAGAAGGTCAAGGATACGTTTAGCCTCCTGCGCCGCCTGCGTGGCTGTAGCAGCGACACCCTCAAGAAAGAAGTCGCACCAACGTTCCCATTCACCCTTCAGGCGTACATCCTGCAGCATGTCGTAATAGAGCTGGCGGTGCTCCTTGAAATGCAAACTGAGGTAAAGGATCGGCAGCGCGAGCGTGCCATC
>CAYZXV010000127.1:0-4375 GCA_964482525.1 uncultured Rhodospirillaceae bacterium
GTCTCAATCTGCCTTAGATTGCTCATCACATGATCGAACGGCAGCCACGCGACATGGTGACGATGGACATTCGCAGAATAAAGGCCAAGCTCGTTTAATCCATCTGGAAACAAACCGCCTTCCTCCTGTGTAAGAATGGGGGGCACTTTGGAGAGACAACGCCCAACGTTCGCGGCATAGCAAATCACTTGATTATTTTCATGCGGCCCGGAGAACAGCGCCGTGGGCTCGTGGTGAAGTCTGACAAGAAGGCCACCCGTCGCAGCCGCTATCTCGCTGGAAAAGCAGGTCCTTAAACCTCCCGTGTAAAGCAGCGTCTGTTCCGTGAAAGCCGCCAGATCAAATACCGTCCGTGCTGCGCCCGGCGTGGCTTTTTCAACGACTTCTTCGGGGAACAATTTGCGCGCCGGGATATGAAGGAACGATGCCTGATCCTTATCCGCGCGATCGGGCAGTGGATCCCGTGCAAGGAGATAGACTCGCTCTTTCCCTGCCTCCATCACCGTCGCCCACGTGACAAGCCAGACAGAAGGTGCTTGCTCCCTCAAATGACGACCGACATGAGTTTCAACACTATATTGAACGCGAGCCATAAGTTTTCCCTTATAAACATGACAACTCACGCAACCCTATCATGTCGCTTTTTCTTTGCGCAACAACATGATATGGTTAAAAACCCCATAAACTGCGGGATCACGGAGCCTCTTTTCATGACCTATTTCAGCGATATCAGCACCACAAGCTGGATTGACCAATGGTTACCAAAGCGAGCAAGGCCTTATGCGCGCCTTATGCGCCTTGATCGTCCGATTGGGGTATGGTTGCTGTTGTGGCCTTGTTTGTGGAGCCTTGCGCTTGCGGCGCCCGGATGGCCGGATGGGCGCCTTACGCTTCTTTTTATCCTTGGCGCGATGGTCATGCGCGGCGCGGGCTGCGTCATCAACGATCTGTACGATCTCGATCTGGATCGCAAGGTTGCGCGCACGGCGGTCCGTCCCCTTCCCTCCGGCCAACTGACAATACGGCAGGCCTTTGCTCTTCTTGTGGCACTTCTCGCTATTGGCCTGAGCATCCTTTTGCAATTTAACGGCCTTACCATCGTGCTTGGGCTGTGTTCGCTTCCCCTGATTCTGCTCTACCCGCTTGCTAAACGCGTGACTTGGTGGCCCCAACTTGTTTTGGGATTCACCTTCAATTGGGGGGCGCTTATGGGATGGGCTGCGGTACACGGCGCAATAGGCGCTCCGGCCCTGTTGCTCTATGCGGCAGGCATTTTTTGGACGCTTGGCTATGACACGATTTATGCGCATCAGGACAAAGAGGATGATGCGCGCGCGGGGATCAAATCGCTTGCCCTGTATCTTGCGGATCGATCACGGGGCTGGATCGCCGGATTTTATATGGCGTTTTTCTTCCTGCTGATCCTCGCCGGATGGGCGGCATCGGTGGGCCCTTGGTTTTATATCGCGCTGCTTGCCGCCGAACTGCACGCCGTTTGGCAGATCAAAGGATGGGATATGGACGATCCCGCAAACAGCCTTAAGCGGTTTAAAAGCAATCGCGATTTCGGCTTTCTTGTTTTCACAGCGATTCTGTTGGGACACCTTATATGAACAGTCTGGATTTCTCGGCTCTTGTCGAACAGGAAACAATCCCCAAAGCGCCCACGCTTTTGCCAGAAATAAGCCTGCGTCTCGCGCCGGATATCGAAGCTTTGTGGCGCAAAATGATCCAGCTTTACAACGCGCCGGACCTCTCGATGCCGTTTTGGGCGGCCGCGTGGCCAGGCGGCGTGGGGCTTGCGCGTTATGTGCTTGATCACCCCGAAACCTTTCGCGGCAAGCGCGTTCTGGATTTTGCCGCTGGCTCTGGAGTCGTGGCGATAGCGGCTGCCAAAGCGGGTGCAGCGCACGTTCAGGCCTGTGATATCGACGCCATCGCTCATGCGGCCATAACCCAAAACTTCCGCGACAACGTCGTGACAGGCGAGATTATCGGCGGGCTTGACCTTTTACGCCCCTACCGCGAGGCAGAAATCATACTTGCCGGGGATATTTGCTATGAACCGGCGATGAGTGTTCGGGCCTTTCGCTGGCTTCGCGAAAACGTCGCAACGGGCGCGTTTGTCCTGATGGGCGACCCAGCCCGCGCCTATGCGCCCACAGAGGGGGTTGAACCTGTCAAAACCTATGTGGTTCCAGTCGACCAAGCCATTGAAAGCTGCGCGGAGCGCGTCGTGAGGATCCTCGCGGTGCAAGGATGACAGCCCTCACTCGCCCATAAGCCATTTCAGATCATCGGGCGTGAGCGCGCCAGAGGCGCCGCCCCCCTCGCCCGCGAACAACGCTTTAGCAAGCCCGGCTTTGCGCGTTTGCAGATCAAGAATGCGTTCTTCAACCGTATCCTTGGCAATCAGCTTATAGACAAAGACAGGTTTAGTCTGCCCGATGCGATGCGCGCGGTCGGTGGCTTGATTTTCAACAGCAGGGTTCCACCATGGATCATAATGAATGACCGTGTCCGCCGCCGTAAGATTGAGGCCCGTTCCGCCAGCCTTTAAACTGATAAGGAACAACGGCACCGCGCCGGATTGAAACGATTTGACCGGCGTTGCGCGATCTTTCGTTGAGCCGCGCAGCTCGACAAAGGGTATATCTGCTTTTTTCAGCTCTGGCTTAATGAGGTCGAGCATGCTTGTGAATTGCGAGAAGAGCAGAACGCGTCGCCCCTCCTCAATCAACGTCGGCAACATCTCCATCAGCTCGGCAAGTTTCGCGGACTCGGTCGCCGCCTTCGCGGCCTCAAGCTTCACAAGGCGCGGATCACAGCAGGTCTGCCGCAGTTTCAAGAGCGCGTCGAGGATAACGATATGGCTGCGCGCAAGGCCCTTTGCCGCGATTTCTTCCCGCACACGGTCGTTCATGACATGACGGACGATTTCGTACAAATCCTGCTGGGTTTCGCCAAGCGTGACGCGGCGGATAATCTCGGTCTTGGGCGGAAGGTCGCGTTCAACCTCGGCCTTCAATCGCCGCAGGACAAACGGTTTCAAGCGACTGGCAAACAAAGCTTGCCGCTCTGTATCGCCTCCTTTTTCAATGGGGGCACGGTAATGCTTGACGAACCCCCGATGATCGCCAAGGAGCCCCGGCATTAAAAAGGTGAAAAGCGACCACGCTTCACCCAAATGATTTTCGACGGGCGTGCCCGTAAGACATACACGCTGCCGCGCAGGAAGCGCGCAGGCATTCTGCGTCACCTTGGCCGATGGGTTCTTGATCGCCTGAGCCTCGTCAAGCACGATCAGTGCCCACGTCGTTTTGCTAAGAGCCTCGCCATCGCGCACCAACAACGGATAGGTCGTAAGCACAAGATCATGCGCCGCAATCGCCCCCCGCACGCGGGCCCGATCCTTGCCATGCAGGGTAAGGACAGACAGTCCCGGCGTAAAGCGAGCGATTTCTGCCTGCCAATTCGCGATGAGGCTTGTAGGCATGACGATTAAACAGGGGCCTTCAAGCTTTCCTTTTTCTTTCTGAGCCAGAATAAAGGCGAGTGTCTGCACCGTTTTCCCAAGGCCCATATCGTCAGCTAGAATACCAGAGAGGCCATACTGACCCAAGAAATGGAGCCAATTGAATCCATCCACCTGATACGGGCGCAAGGTCGCCGCAAGGCCACGCGGCAAAGCATGTGAGCGGACACCGTCAAAATCGGCCAATTTCTCGGCAAGCTTGCGCAGAGAACCGCCACCGATCCACCGCTTGCGCGTGATTGTCTCAAGCTTGAGCACTGCCGCCGTGAGATCAAGCGGGATGCGCAGGCTACCATCTTCGTCAAGAGCCTTGGCATCAAACAACTCAACCAGCGTTTTCAAAAGAACGCGCACCCGCGCCGCCGGAAGCGCAAGCCGCCGCCCATCCGACAGGGGCGCGAAGAAAGTCCCCGTTTCCGGCAACGCGTCAATATCCGCAGGCGTGCGAATTTCTTTGAGGAGTTCAACAAGAATAGGCAAAAGCTTGACGCGCTTTCCCTCAACACTCACCCCAAGGTCGAGCGAGAACCACCACCCGCCCTTTTCCGTGAACGCCGCCTCAATGTCCGTCGTGTCCGGCTTGACTAAAGCTTTTGCCGTTGGCGTGTGATCGATGACCTCAACGCCGGCTTCAGCCAAGCGGGGCAAACCCAAATATCGGAAATCAAGCCAGAACCATGGCGAAGCACCCGGCGCGGGCATAAAGGATTGAACCACCCCCGTCGCATACGCCCCAACGACGGGATGCAATCCGGCCTCAGCCACTTGCTCCAAAAGGGCCGCTTCGACTTTCATGTCGCGCGGATACAGCACCATCTCTTCGCCTTCACGCACCGCAAC
>CAYZXV010000128.1:0-1353 GCA_964482525.1 uncultured Rhodospirillaceae bacterium
TGTCCTTCCTCAAGAACCATTCGAAGGACTGCTCGTTGTTCAAGTTCTGAGATTTCGATTTTTGTCTGAGCGCGAATTAGATCAGCCTTTGCTTCGGCTTTCGCAACACGTTCGGTCTGCCAAGGCTTCGCTATTCCTCCCACCGCGTCTGATATTTTTTCGATCAGCACGGTTGCTGGTTTTGATAAATCGCCAAAATTAATCAGTGCATCTCCCATCAACCACTCCTTGCTTTGCCCAGATGCTTCGTCTCCTTGTCATTCGACATATAACCACAACACCAAACCTGTTGACTTAACTGCGCCGTGCCGAGTCAACAGCTACCATAACTATTAGAGGGTTTTGGCCTATATCGCAATCCCTTGGGGCGAGTTTAGATAAATCTAGGTCAACAACTTTTTAGAAACCCATTGAAGTGGGTGCGCCTTTTAGGCGCATACCAAAAACGCGTATGAAGTTACTTTATATGCCGATCAAAAACACCCGTTCCTCGCGTTGCATTATCAACCTCCGCAGTCTGTCCACATCCCCCTACGCTATATCCTTGGCGATTTTTTCCATCATCCCCAAAAGCGGCATAACCGTGATCCCTTTTGAAAGCGGATAGGATTCTTGGCCCGGGTATACAATGTACCGCTCGCGAAGGCCAAGATCCTCGCAAGCCTGATAGAACCCTTTTGTCAACGTGGGCGACAAAGACCGCTTAATCTCAATCGCGATACGATGTTTGGGCGTGACTTCAACCAACAGATCGATTTCTGCGCCGCCTGATGTGCTGTAAAAATACGGCGTTGCCCTTCGCGGCAGGACGCTGAGGAGGTTTTCTACGACAAACCCTTCCCAGCTTCCCCCCACGACGGGGTGCCCGTGCAGATCATCAATAGTTTGTATCCCCAGCAATGCATGAACAAGGCCGCTGTCGCGCACAAAAATCTTGGGGGCTTTGACCAGTCGCTTGCCGATATTGCCCGACCACGGCCGCAACGCGCGGACAAGCATCAAGTCAATCAACAGATCGAGATATCGGCTAATTGTGGGAGAGGACACACCGAGTCCTGCCGCCAACTTCGCGGCATTGATCGTCTGCCCCTGATTGTGTGCCAGCATCGTCCAAAACCGCCGCAACGTCTCTGCCGGAACGCGCGGCCCCATCGCGGGAATATCGCGCTCTAAATAGCTGGCAATAAAATCTTCGCGCCAAAGAAGGCTCGTTTTATCACTTGCGGCCAAAAAGCTTTCTGGGAAGCCGCCGCGCAGCCACAGCGTGTCTGGCTTATCTTTTTTACGAATCTCGGCCACAGTGAGGGTGCCAAGGTCGATATAGGCGATCCGTCCTGCCAAACTCTCTGATGA
>CAYZXV010000128.1:1363-4340 GCA_964482525.1 uncultured Rhodospirillaceae bacterium
AATCCAACGAAGCGGAACCTAGAAGAAGAAACTGCCCCGTCCTTTCCCCCGCCCTCCTTCTTTCATCAATCAAGCTACGCAGGATCGGGAACAAGGACGGCACGCGCTGGATCTCATCCAGAATGACCAGTTTTCCTGCCTGCGCGCGCAAATAGAGTTCAGGATCGCTCACTTTCGCAAGGTCGGAAGGCCGCTCAAGATCGAGATAAATCGATGGCTTTTGCCAATCAGCAGCGATGCGGTGTGCAAGGGTTGTCTTGCCAACCTGCCGCGGCCCCAAAAGGATGACGGCTGGTGAGCGGTGAAGCTGTTCAATGACAGCGGTCTGGATCTGGCGCTGAAGCATGTATGCAATTATAACATTGCATATTAGATTTGCAAGGATAAAATTGGGGTGAGGTTGATCAATACGCGCCTAAGCGCGTTTTGCCCGTCAAGCGGCGCCTCGTCCGCCTGCGCCAAGAGGTTTCGGCGTGCCTGCGGCGTCCAAAAATGTTCATCTGTTTTTGCGCTTCGCGCTGGGCGGGTTTGTCGAACTCGCTCGCTCCGTGAGTTCGAACCAGCCTTTCTGACAATTTGACACAAAAAAACGGGCCTAGGGCCCGTTCTTTTTACGTCAATGGCGGATGGGGTGAGATTGATGTCGTCCGCTTTGCGGCCTCCATCGCGCCTTCGGCATGCTTTTTCTTTTGGTGCGGGCGCGGACACGTGCGCGTCCGCCTGTATGAATGCCTCGTCGTCGAACTCACTGATCGTTCGAATCCCCGCCTTCGGCGGTTAAAACAAAAACCCCCGCCCAAAGGGCGAGGGTTTTTGTTTTAATGGCGGTGGGGTGGCATGCATAAATAGCCTCTAATGCCTTGTTATATAATTATAAATATGTTTCTGTTTTTTTCATGTGCCCCCAATTATGCCCCCAAATTGAAATATGAGAGGGGAAAAAGACCGCTATTTTTCGACTGTAGCGGACTTCTCCAAAGCCGTCAGACATTGAACGAGACGCCTGTCCACTACGCCATCGGAAACACGCAAAGGGGTTGCAAAGGACAGCCCCTCAAGGCAGCGGGCGCGGGATAGGGCTACATAGGTCTGCCCAGAGGCGAAGGCACCTGTGGCGAGGTCTACGCGGACATTTTCAAGGGTTAGCCCCTGAGCCTTATGAATGGTCAACGCCCAAGCTTGCATGACGGGGATTTGGGAATAGTTCCCGACCACCTTGGCCTTAACGCCGCCCGCCTCTTCATCCCATTCATATCGGATATTGTCCCAGCCTGTCTTTGCAACCTCATATTCCCCTGCCTTATCATCAAGCTCGACCCAAACGCGATCTTGTCCAAGACGGACAACCGTGCCGAGGGAGCCGTTGACCCACCGCTTATCCTTGTCATTTTTGACCATCATGATCCGTGCACCGACTTTCAGGGCAAGGAGTTCAGGCGCAGGAAACTTGTCTTTGTCGAGACTAAACTCACCCGTCACGACTCCCTCATAGGTAACCGCTTGACTTGGCAGGCCGTTAAGTCCTTGCCAATTGTATTTGTCGGCAATGGCGTTGGTTCCGGTCAGAATGACAGGAACGGCATCGCGCTTGTGGTTGCCAAGGCAAGACGTATTAAAGGCGCTGATGGTTTCTTCAAGATTTTCACCTGATCGCAGATCACCAAGCAACCGGATATAGTCGGGGTCATCCTGCCGATGGATTTTGCAAAGCTCAATGGTTGCAACGGGCGTTTTTTGCAGGCACTTTGCACTGAAAGCATAAGGCGTTTCATATCCCATCTTTTCAAGTAGTTCTTCCTCATCACGACGGACAACAGGCGGCAACTGCATAAAGTCACCGACCAGAACCATTTGTACACCCCCAAAAGGGCGCGAGTCCTTGCGGTTGATTTGCAGAGCATAATCCACGGCATCCAACAAATCTGCCCGCACCATCGAGATTTCGTCAATGATGACGCGCTTGAGATTCTTGAAGAGCTTCGCGCCGCCACGTCGTGGTTGGATTTCCGACAGATTATGCAGGCGCGGGGGGATGCGGAAAAAGGAATGGATGGTCTGACCTACTGCATTGACCGCCGCTACGCCCGTGGGAGCCACGACGACTTGGTTTTTGTCGTCGGCATCCAACAGGTCACGGATAAGAGTCGTCTTGCCTGTCCCTGCGCGTCCCGTAATCATGACAACGGGGGCACCCTGACCAATCAACCGGATCGCATTGTCAGCATCCTGACAAAAGCCGGATGGCCTGGAAACAGGCACACACGCCTTTGACGGCTCAACCTTATCTTTTTTCTTGCCTAGAATGGTTCGGATAAGGTTCATGATGCGGCCTAATGCGTATCAAAATCGTTATACGGGGTCTTTAAGACGACGGTGCAATATATCTCAAGCAACGCTTGCTTGACCTGATCGTCTTCCTCAACAAAACGATAATCCATTTTGCGGATACGGGCCTTGGCATCTTCGAATGCTTGCTTAAAAACGGGGTCTTGCATCAAGGTCTTGCGATCATCCTTTCCAGCTATATAGCTGGCCGTCATCTTCCCTGTGGTTTCTCGCGCAAGTTTGAAAGCAAAAGCTGCGGCGTTATGTGGTGAAGATTTGCTGCAATGTTTGGCATATCTACCACGCAAACGGTTTGATCTCCCGACATAAAGAGGCTCACCTTTTTCGGAGAAGAGATAAACGCCACTTACAGGCATTTTCTTTGGCAATTGCCCTTCGCTACAAACAGGGCATGAAACGAGGGTTTCATATTTGTCATGCAAGGATTCAACAAATACAGAAAAGGATGGGTGCATACCTAAAACTTTCTATTGATTGAGGCAATCTATCGATCCCGCTCTTTATCGGCGACAGAGGTATGGTAACTGCAAAGACCAGAATCATTTTCGTAGTCATCAAGAGAAAGGGCTGTGCCGCAGACGGCGCAAGACCTCGGTCCCATCGAGAGGCCACATACAGCGCAACGATTTTC
>CAYZXV010000129.1:0-4321 GCA_964482525.1 uncultured Rhodospirillaceae bacterium
GCCCACGCGCGGCAGCTTAAGGATCATATCAAAACGCTTGGGAGCAAAGCCTATTGGGACAAGATTGACGGCACGGCTGAGTTTGTTGTTTTGTTCCTGCCTGGCGAGCATTTCTTGTCCGCCGCACTTGATGGTGATCCCGAACTGATGGAGTTCAGTGCAGAACGGAAGGTTGTGCTTGCGACGCCAATGACACTGATTGCCTTGCTGCGCACGGTGGCCTATGGCTGGCGGCAAGAGGCGATGCGCGAGAACATATTGGAAATGGCAGAGAGTGGGCGAAAGCTGTACGACGCGCTTGGCGTGTTTTCCAAGCATATGGAGGATATGGGTTCACGTCTTGGTGGGGCCGTCGATTTCTTCAACAAGATGGTGCGTTCTTATGATCGGAACGTGATGGTCCGGGCCAGAAAATTTACTGAAACAGGTATGATAGCTGATGAAAACGGACTTAAAGTACCCGACACCATCGACCGCGAACCGCAATTGACCGTCATTGAGAATCCTGCCTTATCCAACAAGGGCTGAAGGATAGAGATCATTTCGCGGACTGTTTTCGTGTGGCTTTAAGTGGGGCGCAGTTGGCGCTTTCCGCATGACAGCAACGTAGGGCCATTTCTGAATCACAATAGGCGCACAAGGCATGCTTGTGAGGCAGGGTAATATGATGCTTGTCGATCATAAACCCCTCGCCCTTGAACTGTTGCAAGATGCGGGAAAAAGTTTCTGGTTTGATATTGAGATAGGCCGCGATCAGGGCTTTGTCGATAGGGAAAGCGATGGGTTTCCCTTCCAGCCCTGTTTCAATGTAAAGATTGGCGAGAAACCATCCGACCCTCTGTTTTGCGGAGCGAAGGGTGAGTTGTTCATATTGTGTTATAAGGCGGTTGAGACGGTTCTGGGTTGCGGCGAGAAGGTTTTGAGCGAGTTCACGATTCCGAGAAGTATGATCACGCAGAACCGAGATCGGTATGGAGAGTAGCTTGACTTTGCTCACGGTCTTGGCACTGACAGCGGAGAGGGCGCCAGCTGCTGTGCCCGACCCGGCGTCGAGGATGCCCTCTCGTTTGCCAAGGATAGATAGGATAGACTCTTGGCCTTCGTCATTGCTTTTGAAAACTTTGACCCAGCCCTCCATTAATACAAAGAATCTGGTAAGCGGCTCACCCTGTGTAAGGACCAAATCATTTTTTTTCAAATCGATCAGGCGCGCGCCCTTAAGTAAACTGCGCAACGTAGTTTCTGGCAAACCTCGAAAAAGCGGAAGAGCGCCAATAGCAGGAAGGAGAAACTCAATATCGCGGTCAAGCGCCTGTGGTGATCCCGTCGGGGTAGAAACCGGGGTGTTGGTCATGGTTCGAACAGTCTTTTGCAAGGCTGTGTGCAGGGCTGTGATTTCTGCGCTCAGTGTTTCAGCCCATGTTGAAGGAGAAAGTTCTGCCAATACGTCTTTTGCGTGACCATCGCGTGTGCGGCGTAAAATTTGGTCCATGAGGCCGATGGCAGCTATGGGAGCACCCATGGCTTCGTCCATAACATTCTTAAGCGTTTCATCAGCTAGACCGAGAAAGAGTTTCTCGCGCGCTAAGTATGCCGTTGCGGCATTTCTCATCCGATCGATATCAAGCGTGGCCATTTCTGCCTTTGCATAGACCATAACGCCAAGGTCGCGAAGCTGTGAGAGGAAGGCGAGGGCTGCCACGAAATGGACAAGGGCGCTTGTCTGTGCGGGTGAGAATGGCGCGCCGTTCGTGAGATCGTTAAGCGCCATTTGGTGAACGGGTTGTTCAAGGTTGTAAAGGTACCATTCGACCATCGCCTCGCTCTTCTGACTGTGGCGAAAGGCCTCGTTATTCCGTAAGGCAAAGGCATCAAAAAAACGCTCGGGCAAGAGGGACCAAAAGGCCGGGTGTTCTTTTTGCGCCTGTAGGAGCAGTTCATAAGTCTCCTGCGCTTGCTCATCAAAAGGCTGGATGCCAAGGGCCTCGAGCTGCGTCGGGGCAAGCAAGACCTCGCCGCGCTCCTTTTGAAGCGCGGCCAGAAGGGCAAGGGTACTGGTGAGTGGGTGCGGCATGGGCATGATTATAGCGTTGGAAATAGGACAAAAACCACAAAAACTCTTCCCTTTATCCGCGCAAGCTGCTACCTCGTTTGACCATGAACAAACAGGAAACACTTGGGGGCGAATCGCCGCTGTCTGGGCTTAACCCCGCGCAGCGTGCGGCGGTGGAGGCGCTGGATGGCCCCGTGCTGGTATTGGCTGGCGCGGGGACGGGTAAGACGCGCGTCCTGACCATGCGGCTTGCGCACCTTCTGGCGACAGGCAAGGCCATGCCGTCCGAGATCATGGCTGTCACCTTTACGAACAAAGCGGCGGCAGAAATCCGCGAGCGTGTATCGGCGCTTATGGGACGCTCGGTCGAAGGATGGTTTTTGGGGACGTTTCATTCGCTTGCGGCGCGGCTTCTTCGCCCGCATGCCGAGCGCGTGGGGTTAAAACCGACCTTTTCCATTCTTGGCACGGATGATCAGCTTCGCTTGATTAAACAACTTTTGGATGCAGAGAATATCGACGATAAAAAATCGCCGCCTCGCGTTGTGCTTAGCCTGATTGAACGGTGGAAGGATCGTGGGTTATTACCCGAGGATGTCACCAATGATTACGGCGATATGGCTGGCGGCAAGATGCCAAAGCTGTACGAGTTGTACCAACAGCGCCTGCGCGATTTAAATGCCTGTGACTTTGGTGACCTGCTGTTACACCATCTCACCTTGCTGCGTAAGAACCTTGATATTCTTGAGCAGGTTCAAAATCGTTTCCGTTATCTGCTTGTTGATGAGTATCAGGATACCAACGTCGCACAATACCTTTGGCTGCGTTTGATCGCACAGAAGAGCAGAAACATTTGTGTTGTGGGGGACGAAGACCAATCGATCTATGGTTGGCGCGGGGCCGAGATTGGCAACATCCTTCGCTTTGAAGAGGATTTTCCGGGCGCAAAGGTCGTTCGGCTTGAAGAAAATTATCGCTCGACGGGCCACATCCTTGGTGCGGCGTCCTCGCTTATTGCCAAAAATGAAATGCGCCTTGGCAAGACGCTTTGGACCATGTCCGATATGGGCGAGAAGGTTCATGTCCGCGCCTTGTGGGATGGCGAGGAAGAAGCGCGGTGGGTGGCCGACGAGATCGAAGCACTCCAACGACGCGGCGAGTCGCTCGCACAGATCGCGATTATGGTGCGCGCAGGGTTTCAAACGCGCCAGTTTGAAGAACGGTTTATATCCCTTGGCATTCCCTATCGCGTGCTTGTTGGCGCGCGGTTCTACGAACGGCAGGAAATTCGCGATGCGATGGCCTACTTGCGTCTAATTGCATCGGATGATGACGATCTGGCGTTCGAGCGCATCGTGAATGTGCCCAAGCGTGGGCTTGGTCCCGCCGCGTTGGCGCAATTAAATGGGTTTGCGCGGGAGCATGGCTATTCCCTGTTCGATGGCACGATGCGCTTGTGCGAAACCGAAGCCCTTAAACCGAAAATTCGCGCGACTCTTCAAACCTTCACACAAAATGTTCTTCGTTGGCGCGGACTGCTCGAGACGCTCTCGCATGCTGAGGTTGCGCAGATTGCACTTGATGAATCCGGCTACACAGGCATGTGGCAGGCGGACAAATCGCCCGACGCGCCCGCGCGCCTTGACAACCTCAAAGAACTTGTGAGCGCGATGGCGGAGTTTGAAACGCTCCCGGCCTTTTTGGAGCATGTCAGCCTCGTGCTTGAAGTCACGGAAGATACGCAGCGGGATCAGGTTAGCCTGATGACCCTTCACGGTGCGAAAGGGCTTGAGTTTGATTATGTGTTCCTGCCCGGTTGGGAAGAGGAAATTTTCCCAAGCCGCCTCAGCCTTTCCGAAAATGGTGCGCGGGGCCTCGAAGAAGAGCGGCGTCTGGCCTATGTCGGCATTACGCGCGCACGCCGCCGCGCATGGATCAGTCATGTGGGCAGCCGGATGATGTACGGCAATTGGGTAAGTGCCATTCCTTCGCGGTTTATTGGTGAGCTTCCTTCCGCGCATGTTGAGCGTTTTTCGACTTTAGGTCATCAGGCGGCCTATCGTGCGGGGAGCATGATGGATGAACCGTCGCGGCGCGAAAAAGCGCCGCCGCCACTCTTTCATCAAATTAAAGCCGGACAAGGCGCAAGCCGAGGTTCAACCAAACCCATACAAATCGAGGGAAAAGCTCGCGTGGTGTCATCCCCGCCGCGTGAAGGTGCTTTTGTCGTTGGCGATAAGGTAGAGCACGCAACCTTTGGTGTTGGCC
>CAYZXV010000130.1:0-4308 GCA_964482525.1 uncultured Rhodospirillaceae bacterium
AAGCGTGACTCTACCCGAAGACCGAAGCTGGGTCAGTTATGAACTACGTCCGGAAGCTCGGTTTCAAGATGGCACACCGATTACGCCAGAAGATGTAGTTTTTTCATTTGAGATTTTACGAGAAAAGGGTCACCCTTTCTATCGCGGCTACTACAAAGACGTAGAAAAGGCTGAAAAACTAGGTATCAATCAGGTAAAATTTACATTCCGACAATCTGGCAATGCCGAATTGCCACTTATTATGGGTCAAATGCCAGTTTTGCCAAAACATTTCTGGGAAGGGAAAGATTTTGCGGCAACAACCCTTTCCCCCATTCTTGGCAGCGGCCCCTATAGGATCGAAAGCATCTCGGCTGGACGCTCCATTACCTATCGACGCATAGAAAATTGGTGGGGAGAGAAACTCCCCGTCAACAAAGGTCGATATAATTTTGATCGCATCCAAATCGACTACTACCGTGATGCTACCGTTGCTTTGGAAGGGTTTTTTGCCCATAAATACGATGTACGGATCGAGAATATTGCGAAAAATTGGGCCACGGCCTATACAACCCCTGCCGTGAAAGATGGCCTAATCATCAAGAAAGAGATCAAAAATGAACTACCTGCAGGCATGCAAGGCTTTGTCTTCAACACGCGTCGCCCCTTGTTTCAAGACTCCCGCGTAAGACAGGCCCTTACCCTTGCCTTTGATTTTGAATGGGGAAACAAAACACTCGCCTATGGTGCGTATCAACGGACAAAAAGCTATTTTGCGAACTCAGAACTTGCTTCGGAGGGACGTCCAACACGCGAAGAAATGGCTCTCCTTGAACCTTATCGCGGCAAAATACCGGACGCTGTCTTCACTTCACCATATGAACCACCCAAAACAGATGGGAGCGGCAACCTTCGTGATAACCTCCGGCTCGCATCCGACCTTTTGGCTCAAGCAGGCTGGTCGCTAAAGGATGGAAAACTCGTCAATGCAGAAGGAATCGCTTTCTCTTTCGAAATTGTCGACAGCTCTCCCTTGTTCGAACGATGGGTACAGCCATTTGTCCGAAACCTTGAACGCCTTGGCGTCAAAGCAACCTATCGCGTTGTCGATTCGGCCCAGTATCAAAACATGATCGATAGCTTCGACTTTGACATGACCATCCATGTCTTTGGGCAATCGCTCTCCCCCGGCAACGAACAACGCGATTACTGGACCTCAGCCAAGGCAGACCAAAAAGGAAGTCAAAACCTAATCGGTCTGAAGGATCCTGTGATCGATGATCTTGTAGAGAAGATCGTGCACGCACGCTCTAGGCACGAACTTATGACCGCATGTCGAGCCTTAGACCGCGTCTTGCTGTGGGGCCACTATGTCATCCCACACTGGAACAGTGGATCATACCGGGTCGCTTATTGGAACATGTTTGGACAACCCCAGACCGCACCCAAATACGGTCTGGACATCACAAGCTTATGGTGGTCAGACAATAAGCTTTCATCCGAGAATCCATCCAAAAATGATTCGAAGAAATAACGATTCATCTGTGGATATTTTGGGGCCGGTATAGAGTGATGCATATAGGCAATATTTGCCCACTTTCTTAACAAAATTTTTACATCCGTCGGGTTATTGCTTGTTAACCTTAAGAAAAAAACGTAGGCATCTTATGCCGATTTAACGGGTTGATTCGTTGAGCAGGTCCGCCATGATCCATGAACGGGCTGGCGCCCTTCCTCTCTCCTCTTGCCCTTTTGGAGATACTGGTTCGTGAACGCTTTTATCCAAACGCTTCGTAATCTTGGACCCTTACGATTGGGCGCCATTGCCCTTGTGACTTTCAGCCTGTTAGGATTTTTTGGTTTTATCACATCGCGGATATCTTCATCCCCTATGGCCCTTTTGTACAACGAACTGGATACCCAAGATGCGGGAGCTATCGTTCAAAAGCTTGAAGCCATGAAGGTTCCATATGAGATCGCTCCTAACGGAGGTATGATCCGTGTTCCAAGCGAACAGGTTGGAAAAGTACGCATGATGATGGCAGCAGAGGGTCTGCCCAAAGGCGGCTCTATTGGGTACGAAATTTTTGATCAAAAAGAAGGCTTTGGAACCACAAGCTTCGTTCAAAACATCAATCACCTTCGCGCCCTTGAAGGTGAGCTGGCTCGGACAATCAGCACAATGGGACCAGTGCAATCAGCCCGTGTCCACCTTGTTTTACCACAGCGCGAACTATTCAGCCATAACGCACAGACAGCAACAGCCAGCGTGTTTCTAAAAACCCGGGGAGGCACCGTCTTATCACGGGAACAAATTGCCTCAATCCAACATCTTATCGCCGCAGCGGTCCCCCAGCTCCAGCCAAATCAAATCTCGATCGTTGATGATAAGGGGGCTCTCCTTGCCCGTCCGACGGATGACGCCTCTGCTCTGGGCGGTGGTGGTAATAAAGATGAAATGCGCGCAATGTACGAGAAATCGCAAGCGCGAAAAATTGAAGAGCTTCTTGCTCAAACCCTTGGCTACGGCAAAGTTCGCGCACAAGTTTCCGCCGATTTGGACTTTGATCGCATTACAACAAACTCTGAGATTTATGATCCGGAAAGCCAAGTTGTCCGCTCTCAACAATCTCTTACCGAGGACTCAAGTGCCTCAGATGGCGGCGGCAGCACCGTTTCAATCACAAATAACCTACCCGGTGGTCAGGCCTCTGGTGGCGCAGGAAGCAGCGCAAATAACACAAATCGTGCCGAAGAAACCATTAATTACGAGATAAACAAAACGGTCCGCCAGCAAGTTCGCGAATCCGGCCAAGTTCGCCGCCTGTCTGTTGCGGTGGTAATCGACGGGGAAACTACGACCAGCGCCGATGGTAAATCAGAGTATAAACCACGCAGCCAAGAGGAGATCGATCAAATCAAGGCCCTTGTTCGTTCGGCTGTCAATTTTGACGCAACTCGCGGCGACACGTTAGAGGTCGTTAATATGCGCTTTACGCAAGCGGAAGCCGGAAGCGCGAATGCCGCATCTTCCGATTTGCTGATGGGGGTCCCAAAAATGGACCTTTTACGTATCGCAGAAACGCTGATGCTGGCTTTTATCGGCTTGATGGTTGTTTTGCTCGTGGTTCGGCCAATTCTTCGGCGTTTATTTGAAACAGCAAGCGATTTAGGCGGAAATGCAGGGGCAGCACAAAACGCTCTGCCAGGCGCTGGGCTGGGCGCCATGGCAGCCCAACTTCCCCCGCCTGGATCAGCTTTCGGCGAGCGCCTTCAAAGCGAAAGCGAAGACAGTGAAATCGAAAAAATGATCGACATTTCTCGCGTTGAAGGACGTGTTAAAGCCTCTTCACTACGCAAAGTCGGCGAAATCGTGGACAAGCATCCCGAAGAGGCCGTGTCGATCCTGCGCAATTGGATTTATCAGGAAAACCGTTAAGGATAAGCGACCATGGCCGGTGTACGCGTTCGTGAAGATGTCAGAAGCCTTTCCGGCGCAGAGAAAGCATCCATTTTGATCCTTTCTCTTGGGGAGGACTATGCCGCACGTGTTTTCTCTCACATGAATGATGAGGAAATTAAAGAGCTCTCACAAGTCATGGCGAACTTAGGCAACGTCAGTTCAAACCTTGTTGAAAAACTATTTGTCGAGTTTGTTGAACAAATGTCCTCTACTGGCGCGCTGGTTGGCACATTGGAGTCAACGGAACGTCTGTTGATGAAAGTGCTCGATAAAACGCGCGTTGATACCATCATGGAAGATATTCGCGGCCCCGCCGGACGCACCATGTGGGACAAACTCGCAAACGTGAACGAAGCGGTCCTTGCTAACTTCCTGAAAAACGAATATCCGCAAACCGTCGCGGTCGTCGTCTCAAAGATCAAGGCCGATCATGCAGCCAAGGTTCTCTCCCAACTCCCTGAAAGCTTTGCCATGGAAGTCGTCATGCGCATGTTGCGTATGGAGTCTGTTCAAAAAGACATCCTTGACGATATTGAGAGAACCCTTCGCAATGAGTTTATGAGCAACCTAGCCCGCACAAACCGTCGCGATCCTCACGAAGCGATGGCAGAGATCTTTAATAACCTAGATCGCAGCAGCGAAGCAAAGTTCCTCACCGCCCTTGAGGAGCGAAACCGCGATTCCGCAGAAAAAATCAAAAGCCTCATGTTCACATTTGAGGACCTTCTCAAACTGGATGGAAAGGCTGTTCAAACCATGCTGCGCAGCGTCGATAAAACTAAACTGCCTATCGCGCTCAAAGGTGCCTCCGATGCCCTCAAAGAGCTATTCCTTTCCAATATGTCTGAACGCGCTGGCAAACTGCT
>CAYZXV010000131.1:0-4287 GCA_964482525.1 uncultured Rhodospirillaceae bacterium
ATCACATTCTTTCTTCAATAACGAGAAACTGACATAACACCTTGGACATTCTTCTCTAACTGTTTGGAAAATAAATGGACCAAATGCTCATTCGCGGTGGTGTGCCGCTTAAAGGACAAATTGCCATCAGCGGCGCGAAGAATGCGGCGCTGAAAATGCTCGCGGCCAGTTTGCTGACTGATGAGACGTTGACGCTCGCCAATGTGCCGCAACTTGCGGACATTATGACGATGGGGCATTTGCTCGCGCAGCATGGGGTCGGGATCGGTCTTAACGCAGCAAGTCCAGCCAATGGCGGTGGCCGTACGATCGAGCTTTGTGCCAAAACAATCACGAGCACGACTGCGCCTTATGATCTCGTGCGCAAGATGCGGGCGAGTATTTTGGTGCTTGGTCCCCTGCTCGCGCGATGCCGCGAGGCAAAGGTTTCTCTGCCGGGTGGCTGTGCGATTGGCACACGACCAGTGGATTTGCACATTGCCGCCCTAGAAAAAATGGGTGCGGAGATTACGCTGGCTGATGGTTATATCAACGCGAAAGCGCCAAAGGGCCTGCAAGGCGCTGAGGTGACTTTCCCGAAAGTAACCGTGACAGGCACCGAAAATATCCTGATGGCCGCGACGCTGGCCAAGGGTGAGACGGTTATTTTGAATGCAGCCTGTGAGCCTGAAGTCGGTGACCTTGCGCAGTGTCTCATCAAGATGGGCGCGAAGATCGATGGGATCGGCACCAGCAAGCTGCGGGTGCAGGGTGTTGATCGCCTACATGGTGCAAACCATACAGTGATTGCCGACCGTATCGAGGCGGGGACCTTTATCATCGCTGCCGCAATCACGAATGGTGATCTGGAGTTGATCGGCGCGCGGAAGGATTGCCTTGAAAGCGCGATTGCGGTGCTCGACAAAGCCGGGATTCTGGTCGAAGAGACGGATTTGGGCCTTCGTGCGCGCAGGTCCAAAGACCGGATTATTGGCGTTGATGTGATGACCGAGCCCTACCCCGGCTTCCCCACCGATTTGCAGGCGCAGATCATGGCCCTTATGTGCGTGGCAGATGGCGCAGCGATGATTACGGAAACGATCTTTGAGAACCGCTTTATGCATGTCCCGGAATTGGCCCGTATGGGGGCGAATATCACCGTGCATGGCTCGTCCGCCATGGTGCGCGGGGTGAAGCGGTTAAAGGGGGCTCCTGTGATGGCGACCGATCTTCGTGCGTCGGTTTCGCTGGCATTGGCAGGCCTTGCCGCCGAAGGCGAGACGATCCTTAACCGCATCTATCACCTTGATCGCGGCTATGAACGTCTTGAGGAAAAGCTGGGCGCGTGTGGCGCCCAGATCGAACGGGTTAAGGCGGCAGCGTAAGAAATAGAGGGCGAACCCATAATCTTTGACTTCCGATTGATTCTCCTTCATTTTTGCCTGACATGCGACTGCCAAGCCAAGGAGGAAAACCCGTGAGTCATCCCTATTATGAGTCCGTTTTGCTGATTGAGCGGTTGCATCGCCATTTTCTTGAAGTTGTAAAGGTCGATTTGGACCGTCACGGCATACAAGACATCAACAACGTTCAGGCCCTGATCCTCTATAATCTGGGGCAGGACGAGATGACGATTGGCGAGCTGACTGCGCGGGGCTATTACCTTGGCACCAACGTGTCCTATAACGTCAAAAAAATGTTTGAAGCCAACTATCTGGTTCAGGAACGCTCGCCCCATGATCGTCGTTCGGTTCGGGTTAAATTGTCGGAAAAGGGGTTGGCCCTTCACAAGCAGTTGCAGGTCTATTTTGAAAAGCAGATCGGCATGCTTGGCGAAGCACGGTTGGATGATCAGGAACTGATGGGCTTGATCGGATCACTCAAGAAGGTTGAGCGGTTCTGGTCCTCATTAATCAACTACAGCTGAAAGCAGACCCAGCGGCATGCTTGTTTCATTTGAACATGTCTCGCTTCAATACCAAGAGGACAAGGCCATTTTGAGCAATATCAATTTGGCCCTGATGCCCGGCGTGTTTTATTTTCTGACTGGGGCCAGCGGCGCTGGGAAAACATCCCTGCTTCGCTTGATTAGCCTTATGGAACGTCCAAGTGGAGGCAAAATCGCCCTCTTTAACAAGGATGTCTCTAAGCTCCGTCGCGAGGAGTTGCCTGCCCTGCGGCGTCGTATCGGCCATGTGTTTCAGGATTTTCGCCTGATCCCACACCTTTCTGCACTTGAAAATGCGGCGTTGCCGCTCCGTCTCGCTGGCGCGAGAAAAAAGATGGTGCATGATTATGTAAGCGAGCTTTTGGATTGGGTTGGGTTAGGTGATCGGATACATGCCATGCCTGCCGAACTGTCCGGTGGTGAGCAGCAGCGGGTCGCCATCGCGCGGGCCATTGTGAACAAACCAAGCCTTCTCCTTGCCGACGAACCCACTGGCAACGTCGATGACGAGTCCGCGCAAAAGCTTATGTACCTTTTTATGGAACTCAATAAAATGGGAACCACCGTCGTGTTTGCTACGCATCAACTGAATATCATTCGCAAATACGGAAAACCCATTTTGCGCCTCAAAAACGGGCGGCTCGTTTCATCATTGGATCAGGCGGCCTGATATGTCATCGCCCTCTCGTCTTTTCGCCATGGCTTTTCGTGAACAACGGCTTGGGCTTATGTTCGGGATTCTGATGGCAATCCTTGTCTATTTGGGCAGTCTTGCCATGGCAGCGCAAGCCGCGCTTGGGCGAACCTCATTCGCTTGGGGGCATGAGCTAACCAGCCGCCTGACCGTCGAAATTCCTGTTTTGCCAGATGAAACGCCTTCCGCGCGTGTAGAGAAGCTTGAAAAGCTCAAGAGCAATCTTGAAACCTTGCCGGAGGTGATGGAGGTCCATGTGGTGCCCGAAGCAGAAAAAGAGGCATTGCTCAAGTCGTGGATTTCCGATGAAGAATTATTGCGTAGCTTGCCCCTGCCTGCGTTGCTTGATGTGTCATTAAAGACTGGCGCGGTTCTTGAACCAGAGGCGCTAAAGGGCAAAATGACCAAAGAGTTTCAAAATGTTCCCATTTATAGTCATGCGGATTGGATGGCGAAATTACAGGGGTTTCTTAAGGTTCTTGGCATGCTTGGTGGCGTGATGCTGGCCCTTACGGGCCTTACGTTAGTCGTTGTCGTGATGGTTATTTGTCGCGCCGTCATGGCAGTTCAAATGACAACCATCGATTTGTTACACACCATTGGGGCTAGCGACAGGATGATTGCCAAGCAGTTTCAGAAGCATATGTTCCGCTTGGCCGCGCCCTCTGCCCTTATTGGGTTTGGGCTTGCCGCCTTGACATTGGGCGGCTTGGTTGCTTTGCTTGGGGTTATGGGTGGGGTTGAGCTTGTTGCACCCCTGTCGTGGGCGACTATGGTTGGTGTTATGGCCTTCGTTCCCCTTGGCGCGGTCGTGCTTTCTTCTTTTGCGGCCCGCGTTTTTGTTCAAAGACAACTGCGGCGGTTTCTATGATTTGGCGTTTCTTACGATTTACGATGACAACGGGTGTTGGTGTCCTCGCCATCGTGTGGGCCATAGGCTTTGCGTCCTATGTCGGGACAGTCACCGCCTATGTTCAGCCTGAAATTGACGTGAACCTAATGGGGACGCAGGCGGTCGTTGTGCTTACAGGCGGTACCGAGCGGCTAAAAGCGGGAACCGATCTCTTAGAGGCGGGTAAAGGCGAAAAGCTTTTGATTACAGGTGTGAACCCTGCCGTCAAAGAAGCCGCTACGATTGTTGATGCCACCGTACCAAAAGATTTACGTGAATGCTGTATCGTCCTTGGTCATGCGGCGAATAACACGGTCGGAAATGCAAAAGAAGCACGACAATTTATGGAAGATAATGGCTATCGTTCGCTGATGTTGGTTACGGCGCATTACCACATGCCGCGCAGCCTTATGGTTTTCCAAAAGGAAATGCCGGAGGTTAAGATCATCCCCTACCCGGTTTCGCCCGATGTTGTGAGCCTAAAAGGGTGGTGGACCCATACCGGGACGACCAGCCTTTTAGTCGTCGAATACTGTAAATATGCATTCGCGTGGTTAGCTTCGAAACTGGGGCCGAATTAACGGCTTCTTAGCTGTTGAGCGATGGGCGTGAAGGCTTCGACGACGGCATCGTAGACTGGACGTTTGAAATCCACGATCAGGGATGGAACGGTCGAGAGCTCGACCCACTTCCAGCACACAAACTCTGGCAGTTCTTCTTCAAACTTTCCGGATAGGTCGATTTCATCATCGGCACCAAGAAAGCGAAGCGCGA
>CAYZXV010000132.1:0-4278 GCA_964482525.1 uncultured Rhodospirillaceae bacterium
CGACTTTCATAAACATCGGAACTTTTACGATTAATCCATTGTTCATTGTTGCTTCTTTAAATACATTTGATACGGTGTTTCCTTTTTCGCCCGGGCCTGTTTCAGTAATTTCATATTGTAGAGAATTTGGAAGTTCGATTGAGATCGGTTCTTCTTCTGCTACAATAATATTTACTTCTAATCCATCAAGCAGATATTTTTCCTGACCTGCCATAATTGCAACCGGAATGGTGAATTGTTCAAAAGATTCCTGATCCATAAATGTGTAGGTGTCATCCGACGCGAACAGGAACGACATTTCGTGATCCTGCAACTGCACACGCTCCACCGATTCCTGCGTGCGGAAACGTTCGTTCGTCTTGATACCCGTGCGGACATCCTTCATGTCGATCTGAACAATGGCGTTCCCTTTGCCTGGGATCATAATTTCGCTTTTAATCACAACCCACAGCTTTCCGTTGTGGTCAAGGACGTGGCCTTTGCGAATGGTATTGGCGTCAACTTTCATGCGATGCTCACTTTTAGTCAAAAATACGAAACAACAGCGCTAAGTCCGGTCTAAGGATGCACACAGTTAGACTAAATCACCCTCCCCCTGCGGGAGGGTCAAAAAATGCGAAGCATTTTTTGGGGAGGGGTCAGAAAGAAAACCGACCCCCCACCTGATTTTTCTAAGGCTTGTGCTTCGCACAAATCCAAGAAAAATCTTCCTCCCCCGCAAGGGGGGAGGGATTGAATATCTAACCTGAGCATGGCCTGTTTTTTTTGGTGCCCAGCGCAAAACGAGGGCGCAGTGTGGCCTCGCCTTAATAGAAGTGCAAGCGGAAAAAGGAATTGAGCCGATTTTCTTTTAAATACGGCAGATTAGATCAATCCGGATCCCAGATTTCCGCAATGTCGGCATAGGCCGCGATCAGGTAATCCTTGTTCGGATTGTCAATCGGGCGATAGACGCCGATCCAGGGGATCAGTTCTTCGGTGATGATCAGGCGCTCAATATCCCCGTCCGTGATCATAACGCGATCCCAGTACAGGTTATAAGTGTTCTTCGCCCCTTTGACGAGCACGGCAGAAATCGTCTTTGGAAAGGCGGGATCATCCAGTTGAACGAGGATGTAGGGATCGTCGCTTTCCGTCTTTTTATCCCAGCCATAACCAAGATCGTGATGAAAAATCTCTGCATCCGCGTGCACGACAATATGCTCTGGGTCCTTGCCGCTTTTGCGGTACGGATTATCCTTGATGATCGCCTTACATTTGAAATTCAACGTCGCGATATGACCGACATATTCGCCGTCGATGAGTTCAAACACGCCGATCCGACGCATAAAGTTTTGGCGATACCCGCTATTTTCGTTCGCTTTCTTCACGACCGGATTGTCCCGGACGTTCAAGAAGTCTGCCGCTGCAATCAATCCCATAACGCACCCCCAGTAAAGAGGAGAAAACTCCCAAGTTCCTTGCCAAAGACAGCAACGGATGCGGGCCGATGGGCATGCAAAAAGCGACAATTTGGGGGAGACGACGCGCAGCCCCAGCGCAACGCGCAGGGATCACGTACCGGCATCCAGCCCGAACCTCTTTATCTTTGCCACCAACCAGAACCGCCCTTCCCTCCCCAACCCATGTCGAGGCTTCAGGACAATCCTTCGCTGTTCTACCACGTAACTCCGGCAAGACCCGCAAGAGGACCCGCCGAAGAGGCAAAGCGTCGTTACATAAACCAATGGGGAACGAAACAGGTGGTAATCCAAGTCGTCCTTGGGCCAGTGGTACGTGCGCTTCCGATGCGCACAATACGGATTCTTGGTGAACAATCAATTAAAAATTTACATTTTCTTATATTTTCATACACTGTTGTTAAGAAAGCACGGCTTAACCGTTAACTATAACCATTCTAAAGGTACCCTTCCCATGGACCAAACCATCACCCTGATCGTCTCCAGCCTCGTCGGCGCCCTTATGGTCATCCTCATAGCGCCACGCGTTCTGGCGGCCAATCGCGGCGTTGCGCTGCGCAATATCGCGCTGTGGGTCGGGATATTCCTACTCCTCTCGCTGGCCTATAAGGTGGTGGGGCCGGGTCGCCCCGGCGCACAGCTTGGCAAAGCTGAACAAGAACAAACCGAAGGGGTGAAAGATCCAGCGGTCATTGAGGCACCGCCCGCCCGCACCGAAGAAAAGACCAAAGAGGAAAGCGGTATCTAACCCATGGCAGACAAAAAGTACGACATCCTGCATCGCGAGGCTCTGTTCCAAGGCTATTTCCGCGTTGATCGCTTTCACATCCGGCAAGAGCTTTACGCCGGAGGGTGGAGCGACGTGTTCACACGCGAAGTGTTCGACGGAGGTCGTCACGCCGCCGTGGTGCTGTTGTTCGACCCGCATCAGGACAAGGTCGTGCTCATCGAAGAATTTCGTGCCGGTCCCATGGCCAAGGGCGACGATCCCTATTTGATCCAATGCGTGGCGGGCATGGTTGGTCCCGGCGAAACACACGAACAAACCGCGCGGCGCGAGTCCATCGAAGAAGCCGGTTGCGAGGTCACAGACCTTCAAAAAATCTTTGCTTATTACCCCGCGCCGGGCAGCGTATCGGAACACACCGTTTTGTACGCAGGTCGCACACGCGCGCCGGAGTCAGGTGGTTTCCATGGCCTTGCGCATGAAGGCGAGGATATCAAAGTGATCGTGGTGGATGCGGCGCAAGCGATCAATATGCTCTACACCGGAAAGTATCGGGATGCGTCAACCCTGATCGCCATGCAGTGGTTTGCTTTGCACCACACCGATTTGCGGAGCCGTTGGCTTGTCAGCGACGCAAGCGGCGCGCTTATTTAACCAGCCGCGCGAGCAGGCCAAGCCTGTGTCGGTTGTAATGCGCAAGCGGCATGCCTTCGGCAGCCCTCACGATCGCGCCACTGAACCCGGCATCGGGGTTCTTGCGAACGCACTCTGTGGCATAGTCGTATACCCTGGGGAAAGTTCTTCCGTTCCTGATCTTTTTTGGATCGCTGCCCTCCAGGAAGGCTTCAATCGCAAGAATAAGAAACTGAGGCGGCGTAACCGAACCATTGTGAGGAAAGGACTCGATCTGCTTTAAAAACCCAAGAGTCTTTGAATAACCGATGCGCGGCCCCCCAACCATGGCGTTTTTAACGTGAGCAAAAATCTGCTTTTTGGTGCCATACAAAAGGGACACCAACGCTTTGTCGACAACGCCGATCTTCACTTCCGGATATTCGGCTACAATGCCGGCAATCTTTTTCCGATCTTCGACCTCCTTGGCATCGGTCTGCAAATAGATGCCGGAGCTGCGCAAGGCGATGACGGCCATTTTCTTGTTTACGCCGCCCGGCGATATATGGACGCCAAGCGTATAGCGCGCTTTAAACGAGTTCGTCAGCCAATAGATTTCCGCCGTGGCACCGTTGGTGGCAAGCCTGTCGTTCGCCTCGGTGATCGCGCGCACGCCAGAGGGTGTCTTAAACCAATTGGGATCATGGTCAAACGGTCCTTCGGGACCTTCGCCATGCACAATATCAAGATATGCATAGCCTTGTCTCGCAAGCAATTCCTGTTTGACATTGTCAATCGGATTGACAGGCCGAAAATGGGATGTCGCTACCTTTGGCCGCCGCATCGCCTGTACGCGATCGCGGGTCGCGTCAAGGAACGGCAACCGGATCTCGCCGCCATCAACCAACGCTTGCTGTAAAACCGAGCGCAAAAGAAGGCTCATCGTCAATGTAGACCGCTGAAGAAAGGTCAGGACCCGGTCCCGAAGATCCGGGAAGTCCTGGGTCACTTCGGAAAGAGGAACACCATCGGCCACCGACTCCAGCAAGACCGCTGCATAATGGATATTCTGGGGCCGCACGACACGAGCCGCGTCCATATCTTTGATCCAACAACTCGCCGCCTTGTACCCCATGCGATCGCGGCCCGCGAGCACGTTTTCAAAAAAGTTTACAATCTGCGCCGAGCCCTGCCCCAAAATCCACGGGTCCTTAGCAAGACGCGTGGGGCCTGGGTTAAACAACAACCCGCGCTTGCGTGCACGCATTATGGCCTCGCCGTCCGTATATTCATAAACCCCGCGCTTGGCCATCAACGTAAGGGCCGCCAAAAGATTTTCACCGTCGCCAAAGGTCCGCAGCGCATAGCCCGCAGGCCGTCCATCAGCCAAATATTTAATCTTCGCGGATATGGCGCACTGGATAAATGATCGATTCAGTTCGATCACGCGCGCGTCGACATCCTGCTCGTTCGTGGTTT
>CAYZXV010000133.1:0-406 GCA_964482525.1 uncultured Rhodospirillaceae bacterium
ACAAATCAGACATGTACACCTACGCGCGGTCCGAAGGCCTGTTTGTGGGCGTATCTTTGGAAGGGGCTGTTATCACCCCGCGCCACACATGGAACCAAGGCTTTTACAAACAAAAGGTTAGGCCGCGCGATATCCTTGTGACCCGTATGACCCAAACGGACTCGCCGGCTGCTGCTGCGCTAGTTGCGGCAATGCCGTAATTTATTGATATACAATAAAATATCAATAAAACAGTCGTTCATTCCGCCTTATTAACGATGCGTTTACCGGCGTCTGCTATACCTCTTTAATTGCATAAAGGGGTATTTTATGAACGCTCTTGCACAAAAAGCCGCTGCCACACGTGAAGACAAGATCCATGATCTCTTGAAAGAGCTTGATCGCAAGCAGTTTTCAATCCGTAGAA
>CAYZXV010000133.1:431-4272 GCA_964482525.1 uncultured Rhodospirillaceae bacterium
TAGCCGCGCCTGCGACAGATTCACAGCAAAACGAACAGCTTGATACCGCAGCCCAGAAGAGGAAAGAGAGAAATCGCTTCTGGATGTGGATGATCTTGCTTTATCTGCTCTTTCGCTCGAACACCAAGAAACGGTCGATTTTTCCTGTTTTTACGAACGGATGAATTGATCATCCTAAGGAAATCATCATAATGGAGGCCTTTAGTGCTAACGAAGGGCCTAACGTGAGCGAAGCACCTACATTTCCAAAAGCGAACAGAGTTAAACTCGCGCTTGTCTATGCCATCTTGCTTGCGTGGCTTGGCGGGTTTGGATGGGTGATTGCGTGGCCACCTAATTGGCTGACCATTCCGGTTACTATTTGTTATTTCTACGCTGCTTATCGGTTTATTGCGGAACTTACCATCTATCGAAACCGGGTCCCAACGCTTGCGACCTGTTATATCGCACGGCAAAAAATCGCCGAGTTGATCGCCCACGAATACGGGACACGCGATAAATCAAAGCCGTTCAACATTGTCGATTTGGGTTCTGGCCGGGGCGAGCTTGCCCGGTGCATCGCGAAAAAGATCCCAGAAGCGCAGGTCCTTGGGATCGAAACGGCGCGGTTCCCATTTCTTGAATCAAAGCTCATCCAACGCCTTTTGGGCCCCAAGAACCTATCCTTCTCGCGCACAGACTTTTGGACCTTTGATTGCAGCAATCTGGATGTAATCGTTATGTATCTAGGTCCCGAAACCTCGCGCCGCGTGGGCGAAAAACTCGCCAAAGAGCTTCGCCCCGGCAGTATCATTATCTCTCACGACTACCCGCTTTCGGGCCCATGGACGCCAGAGGACACAATCACAATCTGGACGCCGTTTAAGGAAGAGTTGTTTGTGTATCGGAAGTAAGACCCCTATCCCAACACAACGCCGCTTTCTTTTATGGCGCGGCCAACAAGATAAAGCGATCCACACACCACGACCCGACAGGGCGCGTTAGCGGCGTGCGTAATCGAGGTAACCGCATCCTGCAAGGAAGACGCAGGAAGGATATCGCCGCCTCGCATCGCACAAAGGCGCGCCGCCAATATGTCGGCAGGAAAACCGGGCACTTCACCATCCACACGCACAGTGCGCCCCCTGTCCACATACGGCAACAAGGGCGCAAAGAACTCTTCCGGCACCTTCGTGGAAAGCATCCCGGTTACAAGATGAATAGGCCTGTCACTTTCCTTACGCCAGCGGGCGAATTGCAGCCCCAAAACTTCACCAGCAGAGTCGTTATGCCCACCATCAAGCCATAATTCAGAACCTGTTGGCAGCGCCTCGTAAAGCGGCCCACCTTCAATCTGCTGCAGCCGTCCAGGCCAACTTACGGACTTCAAACCTTTGTGCACAGCGTCCTCAGGCACAGTAAAGGGCAGGGCGGAAAGTGCCGCCATCGCAAGCGCAGCATTCGCGTATTGATGCCCACCAAGTAAAGCCGGACAGGGCAGATTTTGATAGATTCGCGTGCCTTGAATGACAGACGATGAATAAGCAAACACCCCATCTTCACGGAGCTGAACGCGCCACGCCTCCCCTTCCACAAACAATGGTGTGCCTTTTTTCGCAGCCTCATCGCGCAAAGCATCCAGCGCCTCTTGCGAGGTCTGCGTCTGCACAAAACAGGGGATACCTTCGCGCATGATCCCGGCCTTTTCCCGCGCAATGGCATCCATTGTATGTCCTAGATAATCGCGATGATCGAATGAAAGGCGCGTGATCAAACAGGCCGCAGGCTTCGGCACAACATTCGTGGCATCCAAACGGCCACCAAGCCCGACTTCCAAAATCACGGCATCGGCCTTGCGCCGCGCAAAAGCGGCAAAGGCGGCGGCAGCCGCAGCCTCAAACGGACTAATCCCGCCCGGCGGAGCTTTCGCCTTCACCTCTTGCAACAAGGCGACAATTTCCTCTTCTTCAATTAACTTTCCAGCAACACGAATGCGTTCATGAAACCGGACGAGATGCGGCGAGGTGTACACATGAACCGAAAGCCCGGCTTCTTCGAGGAATGCGCGCAAAAAAGCGCAGGTCGATCCCTTGCCGTTTGTCCCGGCAACATGGATTACAGGCGGCAGATGAAGCTGTGGATCGCCCATCGCCGCAAGAAGGTCCAGGTAAGCCGGGCGTAATGTGAGGTCGATATCCTTGCCGTGCGTTTGGCGAAAATGCTCAAACAGGGCGAGGGAGGTTTCAGGCATCAAAGGCCCAACCTATTTCTTCTTCGGCCTAAGCGGCAGGCTCTTCGCGCCATGGGGGAAAGGGCCAAGGATCGGCGTCACGCTGCCGCCCACGGTCGCAGGGCGCGGGTTATGCTGCAGAAGACCAAGAATACGGATCAACGTATCGCGCATATCGGCGCGGGTCACAACGCAATCGACCATCCCGTGATCAAGCAGATATTCCGAACGTTGGAAACCGGGGGGCAGAGTCTCACGAATGGTTGTTTCAATCACGCGCGCGCCAGCAAACCCGATTTGCGCGCCTTTTTCGGCGATATGAATATCGCCCGTCATCGCAAAGGATGCCGTGACGCCGCCCGTGGTGGGATCAGTGAAGATTACGACATAGGGAAGGCCGGCATCCTTTACCGATTTAGCCGCGATAATCGTGCGCGGCATCTGCATGAGGGAGAGAATGCCTTCCTGCATACGCGCCCCGCCTGAGGCCGGAACAACAATCAACGGCGCTCTAATCTCAACGGCTTTTTGCGCGGCGGTCACGATACCTTCGCCGACAGCCATGCCCATCGACCCACCCAAAAAGGCGAAATCGAACACGGCTGTGACAACATCTTGCCCGCCCATCTTGCCTTGCGCGACCATGATGGCGTCTTTGCCGCCTGTCTGGCTTTGCATATCCTTCAGGCGATCAGCGTACTTTTTACGATCGCGGAATTTCAAGGGGTCAACAGGAACCTTCGGCAGATCAAGAAGCTCATAGCGCCCCTCGTCATACAAAAGCTCAAGCCGCCGTTTGGCAGGTAAGCGCAAATGATAGCCGCAGTGATGGCAAACGTTCCATCGTTCTTCAAGCTCGCGCTTGAAGAGCATCGCGTTACAGCCGGGGCATTTTTCCCACAGGTTATCCGGAATTTCCTTTTGGTTTCCGACAAGCGCCTGAATTTTGGGACGGACGAGGTTTGTAAGCCAGTTCATGCGCGGCATGCTATCCAATCGCCACGCCAGAGGCTAGAAAAAAAGATAGATAAGCAACATATTGATATTAAATGTATATTTTCAATTCCACCAAGCTAAAAATATGGTAAAACTAGGGTGAGATGAAAGCAAAACGCCTTCCCCCCCTCGACATCGAGATCGCAAGCCAACCTTGGACAAAGGTCAAAGGCCTCACGCGTCGCCTTAACGCGGCGGCAGAGCTTGCGCTTGCAGCCCTGCCAGAGACGGTTCTGCCTGCTGCACGAGGCGCACAAATAACGGTGCTTTTGACGACCGACCGTGCGGTGCAAACGCTCAACCGAGATTTTCGTGGCAAGGATAAACCGACGAACGTCCTGACCTTTCCTCAGTTTGAGCGCAAAGATTTAATCAAAATGGGCAAGGGTATGACTAACGGTACGATGGGCCTGTGTGTGGGCGATGTGGCCATGGCCTATGGTGTCGTCGCGCGCGAGGCAAAGGTCGAAGGCAAAACGATCCTCGACCACGCCACACATCTGGTTATCCATGGTGTGTTACATTGCTTTGGATTTGATCACGACACGGACGCACGCGCGGTGCGGATGGAAAAACTGGAAAAAGAAATCATGGCCACGCTTGGTCTTCCCGATCCCTATGGACCGGAAGAAACCA
>CAYZXV010000134.1:0-4234 GCA_964482525.1 uncultured Rhodospirillaceae bacterium
TCTATGGATCAGATCACAAGCGCTCTGATCGGTATCGGATTGGTGCTTTCAGCAGTTTTTGGCCCCATGGCGTTCTTTGCCGGTTCGACAGGTGTCATCTACCGTCAATTTTCCGTTACCATTATTGCCTCCATGTTGCTGTCAGTGGTTGTGGCTTTGGTCCTGACGCCTGTCCTATGCGCTTCACTGCTCAAACCGGTCACTAAAGGGCATGAACCTGCGGAAAATGCGATCTGGTTCCTCCGGCCGTTCTTTTTGTGGTTCGACAAGAATTTCTTTGGGATCCGGGACCGTTATCTGTCTGTGGTGAAGCATTCTCTAGTCAAAAAATTACGTTACCTTGTCATTTATGTCGGGATTGTGGCTCTGATCGGGTTCCTATTCATGCGCTTGCCTACAGGATATTTGCCGGACGAAGACCAGGGAATGTTGCTTTCTCAAATTATTATGCCAACGGGCGCTACGCTGGAGCAGACCCAGGCAGTTGCGAGTGACGTCCAGCGTTATTTTCAAGAAAATGAGAAAGAGGCAGTGGAATCCTGCATGACGATTGCGGGTATGGGATTTGCCGGAAGAGGGCAAAATAATGGCATGGTGTTTGTTAAACTTAGGGATTGGAAGCTGCGTCATAGGAAAGATTTGAAGGCTAAAGCGATTTCTGGAAGGGCCATGAGAGCATTCTCGTCCAATCGCAAGGCAATGATTTTTGTTTTTCCACCTCCAGCTGTTGTTGAGCTGGGTAATGCCCAAGGCGTGGATTTCCAGTTGGTGGATCGTGGAGGTCTTGGTCACGAGGCTCTGATGGGGGCTCGCAACCAATTGCTTGGCATGGCGGCCAAAGATGCACGGCTGGCTAGGGTTCGGCCTAACGGCATGGAAGATGTGCCCCAGTTCCGGGTGGATGTGGATTGGGAGAAAGCAGGTGCCCTTGGGTTGCCTATCAGTTCAATCCACAGCACTATTTCAGCGGCTTTCGGCAGTGCATATATAAATGATTTCATTCAAGCCGGACGGGTCAAAAGGGTCTACATTCAAGCGGATGCTCCGTATCGCATGCTTCCCAAAGATCTGGAGAAGCTATATGTCCGCAACGCAGCCGGGAAGATGGTGCCATTTGCATCGTTCGCATCGACGCGATGGACATCGGGTTCTCCTCAGTTAGAGCGTTTTAACGGATTTCCGTCTTTGAATATCTGGGGGGAGCCTGCTTTGCATCGAAGTTCTGGTGAGGCCATGCAGGCCATGGAGGATATTTCCTCGAAATTGCCGAAAGGTATCGGCTATGACTGGGCGGGGCTTTCTTATCAGGAACGGATGGCAACGTCCCAGGGTCCGATTCTCTACATATTTTCCATTTTAGTAATCTTCCTTTGCGTGGCGGCGTTGTATGAAAGCTGGAGTATCCCTTTTGTCAATCTGTTGATGTTGCCGTTGGGTGTGTTGGGTGCGTTAATGGCAACTTTCCTGCGTGGATTGCCCAACGATGTTTATTTCCAGATCGGATTTTTGACAACAATGGGGCTTTCAACCAAGAACGCCATTCTCATCATTCAGTTCATAAAAGAACAAATGGGACAAGGACTGGGACTTGTCGATGCCACCCTTGCTGCGGTAAAGATCCGGTTCCGGCCCGTCATCATGACCTCGCTTGCGTTTTTCTTTGGCACATTGCCCTTAGCCACTGCCACTGGCGCTGGTGCTGGCGCCATGAATGCCATCGGCACTGCGGTCACTGGCGGGATGATTTCAGCTACATTCATCGATCTTGTTTTTATTCCGCTGTTCTTTGTTCTTATATCCCGACTCTTTGGCAAGCGGCGGCTGCAGGCCACGGCTGGCAATGTGGCGGTTTCGGGCCCGCAGGAGAAACTAATATGAGACGAACACTTGTTTTGATCTTAGGGACCGTTATTTTACTGAACGGATGCACCATGGTCCCGAAATACAAGCGGCCAAGCGCTCCGATCCCCGGCAGTTGGCCCAGCGGTGACGCCTATCCGGCTCAACGGATGGCACCCGCCACTTCAAATGTCACGCAACTGAAGTGGCAGGAATTTTTCACCGATCCTAAATTGAAAAAGATCATCGAAACAGCCCTCCATAACAATCTGGACCTGCGGATCGCCGCCTTGAACGTGGAAAAAGCCCGCGCCTTGTACGGCATTAGTCGGGCTGAGTTAATTCCGACCGTTAACGCGGATGGAGGGGGGGGCGAACAAAAAGTTTCTGGTGAATTTGTTGGCCCCGGAGTTAAGAGGACGTCTAAAGCATATGATGTCAATCTGGGCATTGCTGCCTGGGAGGTCGATTTTTTCGGCCGTATTCGCAGCCTGGAGAGACAGTCGTTGGAAGACTACCTCAACACGGAGGAGGCCCGCCGCAGCGCACAGATCTCGCTGGTGTCCTCCGTGGCTAATGCGTATCTGGCCCTGGCGGCGGATCGGGAGAATCTTGCTTTGGCGGAAAGCACCCTTCAGAGCCAGACGTCTGCCTATAATTTGGTGCAGCGGCAGTATACGCTGGGGGTTGCAAACAAACTAGACCTCCATCGCGCCAAAACGCCGGTGGAGATCGCCAGCCGCGACATTGCCCGTTACAAGCAACTTGTAGCGCAGAGCCAAAACGCATTGGATCTTCTGGCCGGTTCTCCGGTGCCGGAAGATCTCTTACCCTCTGACCTGGCGAGTGTTAGACCGCTCAAGGATGTTTCTCCGGGCCTCTCGTCCGATGTGCTTCTCAGGCGGCCGGATATTATGGCTGCGGAACATCAGCTGAAAGGCGCCTATGCCAATATCGGAGCGGCCCGGGCTGCCTTTTTCCCTCAGATCTCACTAACGACCACTCTCGGCTCTGCCAGCAACGAGCTTTCGGGCTTGTTCAAAGACGGCACGAGCACATGGCTCTACGGAGCGCAAGCTACGATGCCGATCTTTGATGCGCGCACCTGGTTTGCATACAGGGTCAGCAAGGCGGACCGGGAGCTCGCGCTGGCCCAGTATGAGAAAGCTATTCAGACGGCTTTCAGGGAGGTAGCCGATACTCTTGCCGTGCGGGGCACGGTGGATCAACAGGTAGCGGCGCAACAATCCCTGGTCGATACGGCCGATGAAACCTATCGCCTGTCGAATTCTCGCTACGCGATGGGTATTGACAGCTATCTGGGTGTTCTCGATGCGCAACGGGCCCTCTTCGCCGCGCAACAGGCGCTGGTTTACCTTCGTCAGGCGAAGGTCGCCAATCAGGTGAATCTTTACGCCGTCTTGGGCGGAGGCGTGGAATATTCTGAAGCTGCGGAAACCTCTGTGATCAAAAAATTCTTCCGGCTTTTCCGTATTTAATCTTAGGTCTTTGAATTCGGTAGGTTGCGGCGCTTGCGGTTTTTATAGACGCTGAAACCGGTTCGAGAAGGCGAGTTCGCTATGATTACAAAAATTGGTATTTGTGCCGGCCAGATTCTGCTTTGTCTCGAAACACATCAGGGGCAGATACCTGTGAATGTTCTTTTGCGGGAGATAGACGATTCCTCGGAACTTATATTAATGGCTGTCGGATGGCTTGCAAGGGAATGTTATGTGGAAATTTATGGTACAGATCCTATGAGCAGTACTCTTTCCTTGAAAAAAAAGCCGTAGGGATTGAAGGTCGAATGAAAGTCGTTAGTTCAGGAAGGAATAACATGATGAAGACCCATGAGACTGATTTTTTAAAAGATTTGTTTATCTTCGCGAAAGCAATACTGGAAAAAGAACGTAAGGCGCTGAAGTGCTGCGGCCTTTCCATTTCTGATTATCTGGTTTTATCCAGCGTGTTTGAAGCTCAAGAGCGAAAGATGACAGATATCGCGAAGGAATTATTCGTGTCTCGCCCCGTGGCTACATATGCCGTAGACCGTCTTGTGCAACGAGGGTTTATTGAAAGATCTCGTTCAAAAGATGGCGACCGGCGGATTGTTTTACTCGAAATGACGCCAAGAGCCAGACGTCTACTTAAATCAATTCGTAAAAAGCAAAAGTTATTACTCAGAAATAGCCTTAGTGAGCTTCCGGAGAACATTCGGAGGCTGGTCTCTTTTTTTTCTCCGCAAATAGACGCGTTTTCTGAAAAAGGCAGCGAAGAATATAAGATGTTAAAAAAAAGAACGAAACCTTTTTAAGATGAAGATCCTTCATTTGACGAATCATCTCAACCCCGGCGGAATCAGTTCCTACGTTTATACCATTGCATGTGAAATGAA
>CAYZXV010000135.1:0-4233 GCA_964482525.1 uncultured Rhodospirillaceae bacterium
AGCGATAGATATGATTTCCCAAGATTTAAAAAACCGCACCCTTGCGTTTGTTGCGTCCTGTGAAAAGGCGCCACTGACCTATGCGCTCACCCCCCGCGCCGAGGCGACGCCTTACGCGCGGTGTTTTGCTGTGTTTTTATTTCACTTGCTGAATGCAATTCCTGCTGATCGCGAAACCCTTGCGACCCTTATCGAGCGGGATGTGCGGGACACCCGCGCCGGACTAAGTAAAAACGAATCAAGAACAAAGCCTTATCGGCAACTCCTCACCTTTTCCTTGAGCGCGCTTGCTGCGCTTGGCATGCTTCGCAAAGAAACGCTCGCCGATCTGGTGGAAGAGCAACTTCCCCAAGATGTCGGAGCGGAACTTGCCGAGCTGGGCTGTCTGCGCGGTGTGGGGGGGAGCGGCAATCAGGCCATGTTCCTTGGCATTTTTCTCATTCATGCGCGCGATATTTTGGGCCTGCCGGTTCAGGGGCAGATTGATGCATGGGTTGATTTGCACCTCTCGCACATGGATCGCTTTGGTTTTTGGGGTGGCGATAAGGGTATGACCCATCTGCATTTCCAAAATGGCTATCACCAATATGAAATCCTCTGCTACCTCGACGTTCCCAACCCACGCCTTGCGGCGGCGCAGGCGGCTGTGCTGGACCTGCCGGACTGCCATGGGCATTTCGCACCCTATCATGGTGGCGGGGGCTGTTATGACTATGACGCGGTCGCACTTTTGACTGAGAATTCAAAGGGAATTTCCTCTGACACCACAAAAGCTCTGCGGAAGCTTTCTAACACATTGCTAGCCGAAGAATGTGCGGACGGCGGCTTTGCGGAAAATCATTTCATCCGGCCACGCAGCCTTCGCACCATGGCGCTGCATCTTCGGCGCATACTGGAATCCGGTGCGGATCTGCCACTTCTCACCGAGCGTGCGCGGTATGCCCTGACTCTTCAACGCCCGGTTCATGATCGCATCGCGACGCATTGGAGTCGCTATTCGCGCGGCTGGGGCGAGGCGGATTTGTGGGACACGTGGTTTCGCCTGCTCGCCCTTGCGCGGATTGATCTGGCGCTTGGGAATGCTGAGCCAAATGATTACGGCTTTATCGATTATCCGGGCATCGGTTTTCGGGGGCGCGGATGAAAATCGCCTATATCTCGCCATCCGAATTACCCTCGCGCGAGGCGAATGCCGTGCATGTGATGATGCAAGTGGAGGCCCTCGCAAAAGGGGGCAAAAAGGGTCAAAATTCGGTGTTTTTGTACGCAAAAAGGGCCTTTTTTGATGAGTCCGCCGCTCCGGCTGTTTTAGGAGAAAACTACGGTATTTCTTTTAATAATCTGATAGTTAGAAGTTATTTCTCAACCAATACATTAGCAAGGAGCTGGCGCATTTTGGGGCTGTTTTTGCGCGATTTTGTGCAAAAAAGAGCCTGTTTTGACGTGATTTTGTCCCGGAATCTCTACGCTTCGTTCGTCCTTGCGGTGCTTTTGCGGCAAAAACTGCTGTTTGAAACGCATCAATTGGAAACGGGTTGGCGCAGAAAAATGCACGAACTCACCATGACTCAAAAGCATGTTGTGACCATCGTGATCTCTGAAAAACTCAAGGAATTCCTTACAGAACATCACGGGGTCGCGCCCACAAAAACCGTTGTGTTGCATGATGCCGCGCCGTGCGGCGAGGCGCCCTTGCCCCCTGAAAAACGCCGCGAAATGCTGGCTGAACTTGTGCCGGAAAGCGCCGGAACTTGGCGCATGGTTTGCGGCTATTTCGGGCAACTTTATGCGGGGCGCGGCGTTGAGATTATCGCGCAGATGGCCGCCGTAAGGCCGCAGGATTTGTTCCTGCTGTACGGCGGGAAAGAAGCGGATATCGCGCGGTGCCGCGCCGCGTTTCCCTACAAAAATATGCTGTTTATGGGGCATGTGCCGCATGTAGTTGCAGGCCGCATCATGCGCGCCGTGGATGTTTTACTCATGCCTTATCAACAGAAAGTGTCCATCGGCCTTGCCGGGCAGGATACGGCGCGGTGGATGTCGCCCATGAAAATGTTCGAATATATGGCCGCCGGAGTCCCTCTCATTTCCTCGGATTTGCCTGTGCTGCGCGAAGTTTTGCGCGATGGAGAAAATGCCCTCCTCGCCCCCGCAGAAGACGCCGCCGCGTGGACCCATGCCCTTGATAAGTTGGCGCAGGACTCGGCCTTAGCAAAGCAAATCGCCCAAACGGCCTATCAAGAGTTTGAAGCCCACTACACATGGGACGCCCGCGCAGAAAAAATACTGGACGCGGCCGCAGCCCTTGCGGCAGAACACGCAGACACATAAATCACAGAGCATCATGAGCCGCTTTTTTATCCTTGTCCCCTCCATCGCCCCCGCCGGGCCGATCAAAGGCGCGATTGCGCTGGCCAACGCCATCGCCGAGGTCCGCCCCGTCACGCTTGTCAATCTCAAGCCCGGCTTTGGCGCGCAGGCGATGCCGATCAGCCCCAAGGTCACGCAAGTCTCGCTGGCCGATGTGCCCTTTTACGCAGGGAAGCTCCGCGCCTATCGCAAGCTGCTTGCCGATGCAGGCGGGCGCGGCGAGGTTGTCTCGATCTCCGTTTGCTTTTCGGCCGATATGGTCAATTTCTTTTGCAAAGATGTCGCCGTCATCGCCGCCAGCATTCGGGGCAACCTGTTTGCCAATTATTGGATGGATCACAATGTCGTCGGCGTGACCGCCGCGTTTGTGCACTATCTCGCGCTGTATCGGTTTGATGCCGCCATCGCCATGACCCACGCCATGGCGCGGCAGGTCGAACGCTATAGCCGCCGCGAGTCGCTCGTCATCGGGAATTGCATCGATGAGTCCAATTGCGAGCCCTATCGTCGCGCGCTCCCCAAAGACGGGCCGCTGCGCTTTGTGTTCGTGGCCTCGCTGAGTCACCGCAAACAACCCATTCTTTTAATCCGCGCCATTCATCGCCTGAAGGAAGAAGGTCATGAGGTGCATTTGGACATCATCGGCAAAGGAAAGTTGCAAGAAGCCTGCGAAAAAGAAATTGCGCGCCTTCGCCTCGGTGCTCAGGTGACGCTGCGCGGCTCCATGCCCAACCCGTTCCCAGCGATGGCCGAGGCTGATGCATTCGTTCTGCCAAGTCTTTCGGAAGGCGTATCGCGCGCCTCGCTTGAGGCCATGTATCTGGGCCTGCCCGTCGTACTGCGCGATGTCGACGGCAATGCCGAGATCGTGCGCAACGGGATCAACGGCTATCTCTTCCGCAAGAACGAGGACCTCCCGCACTTTATGCTCGCCGCCGCGCACCTCGCCCGCCAAGGCCGCGCGGGTCAGGGCCTCGCCAGTGTCAAAGCCCACACGGACACCGCGACACGCCCGCCCTTGATGCTCGATTTCGTGCGCCAGCAAACCGTGGCCATGCAGTATGTGACGAGCCTTGAGGAAGCGTAGAGCGTTGGTTACTCGCTCTTGATCGCGCAAGTGAGGTTAGGCAAAAACTTTTTATGCACCCCGCCCCTAACCCCTCCCCAAGGGGAGGGGGATTATACCGGTATAGTGGAAAGAAAAGTTCTATTATGTTGAAATTAGAAAAACACTCTTCCCGCAATACCACACGAGTCCCCCTCCCCTTGGGGAGGGGTTAGGTGCGGGGTAAAAAGGGTGGCAGGATCGCCACAAGTCGCATGAATAGAAAATGGACTTCCCTTACGCAGTTCAGTAAAAAGGGGGGGTTCCATCCATCTATGCTTAGATGAACCATTCATAAAATCATGAAAGCCTGTGCCCACAAAATGAGCTGAAAACGGGCCCGACTCGACACCCTTTTTGTTACGAAGTCGAGAATAGGCCCATAGAATGCCATTTCCTGAGCCTAGGATGAGGCGTGAGTGGCCCAAGACCACTCTTCAGCTATGGTTGTAGCTGAGGAAATTTCGCTTACGTAACGTGCGTTTCCGGCCCCGGAAAGGGCATTCTACGAAGGCCCCGAAATGGGGATGAAATCGGTGCAAATCTTGCCCTTGATGAGAGACAAAGACAACCGTCAATGCGAGCCCCCGAAGGGGGCGCGGCAATCCAGACCGGAAGACCGTACAGGAGACCCTTGTTGGTTCTTCGGGCCTGGATTGCTTCGTCCCCCAGCCGTCATAAGTGACGGCTGGGCTTCTCGCAATGACGGGAGTTGTAAACCTCTAACCAATACTCTCACCCCTCCGCAACGCCAAGGT
>CAYZXV010000136.1:0-4224 GCA_964482525.1 uncultured Rhodospirillaceae bacterium
GGATATGGTCACACGTGTGGCTGGCGCCATAACGGCAGTGAGCAATGTATGGGGCGGTTTGGTCGAAGTTGACTCCGTGCCGAATGGCGGTGTTGCCGATACAGCATTCCAGATTACGTTCCCCGGCGTTCCACAGGGCGCTTGCACAGACTTGATCATTCGTAATTCTGGGCAAGGACGTGACAGTGGGCTGACGAGCGTTGGTGCCAACGGCACAAATTATACGGCAGCGGCAAACCAATTCCCTGTTACGATGACCAATGCGGTTGCAGCGTGTAACGTTACAGCGGCAGCGGGTAACCGAGTTCAGTTCATCTTCACTCTTAGGAACTAAGCGTGATTGACAGGTAAGAATGGAGAGGCGAGTTTCTACTCGCCTCTCCGTTTTCTATTTATATAGTTTGTGATAAATATCCTGGTGTGTTGTTAGAGGAAAAGGAAGAGCCTTGTGATGAAACATTCCCATCTTCGTGACAAGCGAGGCTTAACACTGACAGAGATCGCTGTTGTCTTTATGATCATTGGTGTTGTTCTAACGGCGCTTTGGATTTCTGTTCAGGCTGTTTATACAAATATGCGGATCGGTCGGACAGCCAAGAACATTTCCGGCATGGTTCATGATATTCGGTCGATATATGGTTTGTCCCAAAACTTTATGATGGAAATGACAATTGCCGGAGAAGAGGGGGCGGTTTCGTTGGCGCGTGCTGGGGCTGTGCCTAGGGATTTCTGGAATGATCCTGAAAATCCTACGCGTATAATTCATCCATGGGGCAACTCAGTTTTGGTTGACTCCTTGCGGACTCAAGTCAATGGGGATAGTTTCAGGATCAGCCTTGTTGCGCTTCCTCAGTCTATTTGTGCCGAAATTCTTCTTCGCATGGCTGGCGAACGTCGCGACGGAATGATGCTGTCGGCAGGGACTAATACAGCTGTTCAGACCGCAAATCAGTTGCCCATAACCATCGCAACGGCGGCAGCCGATTGCCCGAATGCGTTGAATGATGTTTACCTGACCTTTATGCTTAAAAGCGGGGTCCGATGAACCGCGAATGGCTTCGTCGATGGCAAACCTATGTTGTTGTCTTGCCTGTGACTTTAGCCATTTGTGTGGCGTTTTGGATTTCTGCGCTTGCAACCTATGAAAATCACCGGTTTGGTCAGGCTGTTGATCAGATGATTGAGGTTGTGCTTCAGGCCCGTGCGATGAAGCTGTCTCCGAATCTGCCGTCCGATCGTGCCCTTATTGAACTTGCTAGTCGCATGACTGGTGCGCGGGGAGTCCTCATCAAAGAGGTCGCAGGCGGAGCAGGGGGGGGAAGTGCTTATGGATACGAAGACTCGTGGCAAAACATGGTTCGGATCCAAATTGCACCATCAACGAGACTTATCCGTTTCGATATGGGGCTGACTCCGCCCATGTGCCGTCGTTTTCTTCTTTTTTATGCGGAAGAAGCAGGAGCCCTTGGCCTTGCCAACGTGGCTGTGCGGGATGTTGGTCCGGCCAGCACCTGGCGGTTGGTTTATGAATCTTCTCAACCCCAGAGTGACAAGAAAATCCATGAAGAAGGCATCTATAGCGGTTGCGGCCGTGGG
This sequence comes from uncultured Rhodospirillaceae bacterium, assembly GCA_964482525.1. Taxonomy (GTDB): domain Bacteria; phylum Pseudomonadota; class Alphaproteobacteria; order UBA9219; family UBA9219; genus UBA8914. The sequence continues at coordinate 1,597 of CAYZXV010000136.1, forward strand.
GAATTGGTCGAATTGTCTATGGCTTTCTTTCTTGCTTTATAAGAAAAATACCTCGGTAATTAAGGTTCGTTAAGGATTTTTTTGATAGGCTATATAGAGCTGTTTGTTGTGCCATAGCCAAAAGACTTGGATCTGCCATGTATCTTTACGTTTTTGTGTTCATCATCCTCTCGATCATGGGGATATATACAGAGCTTTTTTCCCTTCGCATGGCGCGCATTGCGGAGCAGCAAACTGGCGCAGCCGAGCTTGTGTTTACATGGCATGGTGCGGTGACAAAGCTTGCAAGAGTGCGATCAATCAACACAAGCGCAGACGGTTGTTCGCTCACAAATGGTGGAAATCCACCATGTTCGACAATGCTGACAGGGGCTGTTATCGATGGCATTGCCTATCTTCCCAATGGCTATGATTTTTTAAACTACCAATTCACTTCTCGGTTGTTTCAAACGGCGGGGTATCGGTATGTTATCACTTATATTCCGCCGAACTCGCCTGCTATTCTTGGCTACCCCCCGGAGCAGATTGGGGCGCAAATCCGCAATGCCAGATATTCTGTTGTGAATTATGGTCGGGTTCAGGCAGCTTGTCCGGGGCAGCCTGCCGGCCGCTATTTTGTGATGCCGCCCATTCGTAATGGTATTGGGGGCGCATCGCAAACGCAATGCGTTCCGGTTGGGTTAGCGGTGCCGGAAGGGGCCTTTGGTTTTATCACGTTTCTATAGGATAATCGTGACGGCGTGTGATTCGCGTGGTCTACACTAAGAAGGGGAATGCGACATGATGGGACTGCACCGGGGCAAAACTTCACGACGCGGCTTTACGCTGATCGAGCTTGCGATTGTGCTTGCGATTACCTCCCTTCTAGCGGCGGGCTTATGGCGCATGATGGCAAGCGGCAACACGCAAATGCGTGACCAGGCTACGGCAGACCAACACGCGCAGTTAATCGCGGCGGTTCGGGCGTATTTGGCCTCGCAAGACGGTGCGACAGACATTCTTAACGCACTTCTCGCGACAGCGAATCCTGCGGGAACATTATCAAACGCCATAACGCTTGGACCGTGCGCGCCAGCGGCGTTTTGTAATTATATTCCGGCTGGTTTCACAAATAGAAACGCATATGACCAAGCTTATGAAGTTAGAGTGCGTAAGGAATCTGACGATGCCTATTCGTTCATGATCAAGACGAACGGAGGCGATGTGATTCCTGATACGTCAGGGGGTCGTATTTCCAGCTTAATTGGAAGTGATGGCGGGTTTATTTATTTGGCTGATGTTTGCGGTGCAGGGAATGCCTGCGGGGCGTTTGGCACTTGGCAAGCGGCACACGGGGCGGGGGGCTATGGTTTTGGAACTGGCGGGGCGGGGCAAGTGGCTTCACGCACCTTTGTCGGCGAGACCGCAACGACGGCCCAACCTTGGTTGGCGCGTGTTAAGTTTGGTATAGATGATGCGGACGGATACACACCTTTTAATAAACTCCACACGCCCATTTCTGCCAACGGTCAAACTATAGAAGGAAACGCGGCTGCGGGAACCTTCGGCGGCGACTTGCTTGATTTTGAACATATCTCTGCTGGTAGAGATACAGATGAAGGAACGATCCCTCTTGAGCTGACCTCGATCTGCGACTCAGAGGTCAATTTACCTGCGAGTGGGACCTGTGATCCTGTCGCGAGTATTCGCGGAGACGTTGGTATTACGGGGCAGTTGTCCGCCTCTGCCGTGTTTGGTGCGCGGTATATTTATAATTCGGCGTTGTCCGATCTTCGTCTGAAAAAAGACATTAAGCCTCTTGAAAATGCCCTTGATAAGCTCGCTCAAATTAAGGGGTATAGTTTTACAATCTCAAGCACGGGTGAAACAAAGTATGGGGTCATTGCCCAAGAAGTTGAGAAAGTATTTCCACAAGTTATCGGTGACATTCCAGGGGGCTATAAAGGCGTCGACTATATGGGCCTTGTGGGTCCGCTGGTTGCGGCCGTCAATGAGTTGAAAGCTCAAAACGAAGCCTTGAAGGCAGAACTGGCCGTGATCAAGAAAGAGATAAAGAAGTAATCTTATACGCGAGGTTTATGCTTCGTGACTTCTGTTATATAAAAAGGCACCCATAGAAGGGTGCCTTTTTTAATTCAGGGCGTTTTTCGTTTTCGTTATTGAATGCCGTATAAGGTACAGACAACCTGACACGTTTGGGGCTTATTTGGGACAGGTTTTACGCAGCATTCGGGCGTGAACGCAAGGCCACTTTTTCCCTTTGGCATTTTTTTGGATTTAAAGCATAGATTTGCATTTAGTCCGATGTTTTCTTCAAAGAAGCCATTTGATGCCGCACTGCTGCTTAGGAGCTTGCGATTCACGCAATTGTTGGCTACCGAAAGGGCCTTATCTTCGATGATCTTCATTTCATCTCTATTGGGGCCTGGGCAGGGAATGGTTGGCTTGCAATAGGTTTTGCCAAACACGGGTTTAAACTCTGTCTCTTCGCCTTTTTTCTCTTTTGCTGCCCAAGCTGGGGATGCGACAAGGAAGATGGCCGTCATAGCAAGAAGAGTAAAACGCATGATAAACTCCTTAGTTAAGAGCGAGGGCGTGCTAAATCTTCCGGCATTATAGGCAACGCAG
>CAYZXV010000137.1:0-4175 GCA_964482525.1 uncultured Rhodospirillaceae bacterium
CAAGAAAGCGAAGCGCGAACCATATTTGTTCCTGTCCCCTGTATTTGCCGTTAAAAACACCATCCTTGTATTGGAGATAATCAGGAAACTCGTAACGAAGCTTTGTGGGGTGCCGGGTTAATATTTCGGCTTTGTCTGTGCCTATTTCTTCCTTGAGTTCACGAAAGACCGCCAGCGCAGGATCTTCGCCTTTTTGAATCCCCCCTTGGGGCATTTGCCATGCGCCGCGTTTGTCACGACGCTCGGCGCAAAAGACAAGCCCTGAGGCGTTAAACAGGCACATGCCGACGCTGTTGCGGTAAGGTAAGCCGCTTTCGGTTTGCGTGGTTTCTGTTTGAGCCATCGTTGTTTCCCCTATTCCGCCACGGCCGAAATGGGCGCAAGGACAATCCCGCGTGAGGATAACCCTTTTGCCCACAGCTCAATGCGCTCGATTGTGACTGGCAAGGGTGTTGCGAGCCCTACGGCTGATCCTTCAACCCGTGCGGTTTGTTCAAGCGCAGCCAACGCCGTATCGATGGAGTCAGGCGATGGGAGTGCATCAATTGTGCGATTGTTCAACGCGGCAGGAAGGTTAAGTTGACGCGCGATATGGCCAATGACACTGTGACTTACCACTTGGGCATCAAAAACTAAAAGACCGCGTCTTCGCGTTTCTTCAAGGATTGCAGTGGATTTAGGGACATCCGTCGAGAAACGAGCGCCTGAGAGTGTTGTGATGCCGACATAGCCTGTCCCCTCGCCAAGGAAACGTAATAGCCGTTCAAGATTATCGGTATTCGGTAGGGAGGTCAGCAACGTGCGTGGCCCTGGGTCGCTACGTGGGAAATCAAACGGTTCCATTGGAAGACTAAGCAATGTTTCATGGCCTGCTGATCGCGCGCGTTCGAGCCAAGCCCCAATTGCGGTTCCCTGTACTTCGAAGGCGAGTGTAACCGAACCGGGTAATCGAGAAATGGCGGCATCGGTCGCAACACGGGATAGGCCAAGATCTCCCACAACAAGGGCGATACGTGGTCTGGGGTCGCGATGATCAAATGGTCGCGCGTATACTTGCCAGGGTTTGCGTCCGTCGGCGTGGATTTTTGGAAGCGTGCCAAAGGCGGTGTTTTCGATCAGCAGCGGATCTGGTGCGGGGGCCATATTTCGCGATGGTGTGTCCGAGTCGTTAATTGCCGCAGCCTCTAACTCCTCCTCGGTTCTGGGTAAGTGGCGAACAGCCTTTTTGCTGCCTTTTTCAAAAACAGTTTGAGGAACAAGAAGAACTTGTTCTTGCTCAAGACGAAGATCATCATGCGTCTTCTTATGAGCAACATGATCTGGGATCAGAGCCGAAATTATCCATCCGGTCAGGTGAATAAGTGCCAGTACGAGCGTTAACCCGGCGGCCAATCCGACAAGTTTGATTGCGCGTGGATAGTTGGCAAGGAAAGTCGGCTCCCTTTCGGCAAGCGCATCCTGCAGCGTAAGGTGGCCTAATTTGACAGCCGCGTCGCTCACTCCTTCACCTCGCTGGCGTTTTTATCTGTCGTTGGGTCAGGGGTTTTTTCATTCTTTTTTTCGTACAGGTAAATGCCACGGATCAGGTCGAGCGCGCGCTCAAGCTGATAGTCTATGGGCTTTTCTTTGTCCTTGTCTTTGGCAGACGTATCTGGGTCAACATCATCAAGCCCATCGTTCTCCGGCTGTGCTGCTTTCTCTTTCGCTTTATCTTTCTTGTCTTTTACAGTGTCGTTGGCCAAAGCCCCACGTAGATCAGCTTCGCGAATATTCTTGCTGGTGTCTATTGTTTCGACCTTTGCGGGCTGGACGAGGATGTCCGGCTCAATCCCGCTTTTTTGGATTGAGCGGCCAGACGGTGTGTAGTACCGCGCCGTCGTCAAACGCATGGCCCCCGTGCCGCCAAGTGGGATAATGGTTTGAACAGACCCTTTGCCAAAGCTTTTTGTGCCAAGCAATATGGCTCGACGATAGTCTTGCAAGGCACCTGCTACGATTTCCGAGGCTGAGGCCGAACCGCCATTGATTAAGACAACGATAGGTTTACCATTTGTTTGATCGCCCCCGCGTGAGAGATAAGACTGCGTTTCTTCTGCATGACGCGAGCGTGTAGACACAACCTCTTTTCCAGCTTCAAGGAAAGTGCTTGAGACTGAAATCGCTTGGTCCAAGAGGCCGCCAGGATTGTTGCGGAGATCAAGGACATAACCCGTAAGCTTGTCGCCGATTTCTTTTTTTGCCTCGCGCAGGGCTTTATCGAGCCCAGGCTGAGTTTGTTCATTAAAGGTCTTAATGCGGATATAGGCCACGTCCTTCTTGGCTTCCCAACGAACGGCCTGTACCTGAATAATGTCGCGAGTTAAATTGACATCGAACGGTTTGCCTGTGATGCCCCCGCGACGGATGGTTAAGGTGATCTTTGTCCCCGGCGTCCCGCGCATTTTGTCGACGGCTTCGTTGAGCGTGAGTTCCGTCACTGGCTTGCTGTCAATATGCGTGATCAGATCGTTGGGTTCGAGTCCGGCGCGCGCAGCTGGCGTATCGTCGATGGGCGAGATAATCTTGATCAGGTTTTCTTCCATCGTGACTTCGATCCCAAGGCCGCCAAAACGTCCACGGGTTTGGGTTTGCATGTCCTCGAAATTCTTTTTATTGAGATAGCCAGAATGAGGGTCCAATGCGACCAGCATGCCATTGATGGCATTTTCAACAAGTTTCTCATCCGTGACTTCGTCGACATAGTCGGCGCGTGTGCGTTCCAGCACATCGGCGAAGAGCGTTAGATAGCGATAGGTATCGTTTTCGGTTCCATCGACGGTCTTGGCTGGTTTAGACGCCTTTTCAGAGTCTTGAGGTTGTGCCAACACCTTCGGAGCCCCGGCAATGTTGCCAGCCAAGCCGAATAAGAGAGCAAGGAAACCTAAATAACGTATTGAGAAAGCGGGGGACATGCCAGACTCCGAATCGAATCAAACCAAGAAGGATGGCCGCAACAATAATGCATCTTCCGGGAGAATGAAAAGCATACATTATGCTTGTTTGAAACCTTCTGTTTGACAGAGCCGGAAGGCCTGCGATACGTTCGGGTCCTCACTCTTTTCTTGAATCATGAGACAGGCTCTGCTCGCATGAACTTTCTTGCACTCATCGGTCGGACGTTATTGCGCTTTTTGGGCGCAACGGGCCGCCTCGCCTGGTTTACGGCCTCGTCCTTTCGCCATATCTTTCATCCCCCGATCTATTGGGGCCAGATTGGGCGGCAAGTCGTCGATATCGGTTATTACTCCCTTCCTGTTGTCGGGCTCACGGCCCTGTTTACAGGCATGGTCTTGGCGCTACAGAGCTTTTCTGGCTTTTCACGCTTCGATGCCGAAAGCGCCATTCCAACCGTCGTTGTTTTGTCGATTACGCGAGAGCTTGGCCCTGTCATGGCTGGCCTTATGGTTGCGGGGCGTATCGGCGCCGCGATAGCGGCCGAGCTTGGGACCATGCGGGTGACCGAGCAAATCGACGCCCTGACCACCCTTTCGACAAATCCCTATAAATATCTGATTGTTCCACGTCTTGTTGCCGCAACGCTCACCATGCCCTTATTGGTATTGGTGGCGGATATTGTGGGTGTGTTCGGCGGTTTCTTAGTTTCCGTCTATCGACTTGACTTTAACGCATCGAATTATCTTTCTCAGACGATCGAGTATTTAGAGTTCAGTGACGTGACCTCCGGTCTTTGGAAGGCTGCAACGTTTGGCATGATCATCGCGCTTATGGGTTGCTATAATGGCTTTAACTCGAAGGGCGGCGCGCAAGGCGTCGGCGCGGCAACGACAAATGCCGTGGTTTCGGCCTCAATCCTTATCCTTGTATCCAACTATCTGCTGACGGGGATTCTCTTTGCCTCATAACGTTCACTCACCGAAAATCGCATTGGACAACGTGTGCAAGTCCTTTGGGGACAAACATGTCCTCTGTGGCGTTTCTTTGTCTATTGCGGCAAAGGAGTCTCTTGTTGTAATCGGCGGCTCTGGCACTGGAAAATCCGTTCTACTGAAGTCCATTCTTAGCATTCTGACGCCGGAACAAGGCTCCATCCGTATCGATGGTGAGGAGACGGTAGGGCTTCGTGGGGCGCGTCGTGACCAGCATTTGGCCAAGTTTGGTATGTTGTTTCAGGGATC
>CAYZXV010000138.1:0-4149 GCA_964482525.1 uncultured Rhodospirillaceae bacterium
TGCACAAGCGCGCCTTAAGATGATGCGCGAGACGGAAGACGGCTTTTTGATTGCTGAGGAAGATTTGCGCCTGCGCGGGCCCGGCGAAATGCTGGGGACCAAACAAAGCGGCCTGCCCGAGTTTCGCCTTGCGGACATTTTCCGTGATCGCGACCTGCTCACCATGGCGAACAGGGACGCAAAACTTATCCTGACCCAAGATCCAGAGATGCAAACGCCTCGTGGGCAAGCCCTGCGCACCCTGCTTTATCTCTTTGAAAAAGATGCTGCTGTAAGGTTGTTTAGGTCGGGTTGATTACAACGTTAAATGGCGTTTCGTTTTCTTCATCTTCCGCATTCTTGGCAGAAGGAAGAAAGGCGAAAGGTGGACCCCCAAAGGACAGGTGTTATTTGGGTTCATATCCTTTGCAAACGGGTACATCCATATTGTTTCGGCTGTTTGTGATGAACCGGGGAACGTCTGCCCATCGAACCTTTGTTTGCCATCAGTATGGCCAAATTTCTTACCGGGAATAAGGCGATTATGACCGAACCCGCGGCAAAGGAAATCATAGGTTGAATTGATAGTGGCCTGACCATTCTCGCCCTGCTTCATATCAAACCCGACTGAAACCAATTTTGCGTGAATGCATTTCCGGCAGAGCTTTTGCTGACCTTCCTGAAAGTTGGGGTCAAAAAAACTCTTGGTCACAAGGCGACGGAGAATTTGGAATTTCTTAACGTGAATCCAGTGCTTGAAAAATGACATGATATGGCCTCCCTTAACGATAGGCCCCTTATACGCCTACTCCCACCCCCTAATGCCAGTGCAATAAATACTTTCACCACGAAAAATGTATATATATTACATACTGTTACGAGTCATTTATCTACTCGATCTTTAATTTGCAGCAATAGGCGTCTGAAATCGTGTTGTGATCCATTGCAACCATAACATAATCGTACGGACAGGCTAAATTGATGTTATGAGCTCCTGTAGCTCCCCACTGATTATAATAGGAAACAAGGCCAGTTCCTAAATCATGAATTGCGTCAACACAGGTCGTATAGTCAACCTTAGGCCTCCCGCCTAAAGAAACCCAAGCCTTACCATCGCATCCCTGGAAAGCAGTACCTGTCCAACGTATGGTACCCGCCTTTGCTGCAGTACAGGCCGACGCGTCATTTGAGACCTTAACACCTCCAGCTACATCCAACTTCGAGGCTGGCGCAGCGGAGCCAATTCCAACATTTCCATTATTCGCGAAGCGTGCAATTGCTGCCCCTCCAGAGTTGCTAATCACGGCATCCGGTGTTGCGGAACTGCTAGCAGCGCCAAAATAGACCACCCCACCACTTGCTGAGAAGGCTGACCCAACCGCATAGGGTTCAGAGTTTGCGACGAAATAGGAACGTCCGCCGGTGACGTGAAGTTTGCCAGCCGGACCAGCGGTACCCACCCCAAGGCCACCTTCAACATAAAGGCTTGCTTCTCCACCGCCGTGATTAAAAATCTGGACCTGATTGGCATTGGACGAGTTCGTATAAAACCTTAAATTATTCTGGTTCACATCGGGGTACCAGGTATCATAGTTTCCGGCCCCTTCAAGATACAATTGAGCGCCTTCATTTACTGTATCGGCAGCCCCAATATACAAATTACCGTTCATAGAAGCCGTTCCGATGAGAAGGCTATTGGAGTTCACAGTCACATTCGCATTACAGTGGACCGAGCTTTCAGCATTCCAAGATAAAAGCTTATGTCCCTCTCCTGTTTTACACCGATCTTCGCCACCTGTGGCTGTCAACTGGAGAGGAGGCATAACTTGTATAGTTGTCGGAGGAGCAACGACGGCATGGGCCTGAGCTGTGAAAACAACAACGACTCCGCCTAGCAGGGTGCATAAAGCTTTTGTGCGTAACGTCATTCTAACCTTCCGTAAGTAAAGTCCTTTGATGACTAGCTTGGCATTCTTATTGTTAATCAATTCCTAATATTTTCTAATAATCACATACTAAAACATGGTTTATAAAGCTTTTTCATTTAGTTACCAGATCCAAGGGCGGGGTAGATTATCCTGTCGGCCCCTGCTATATAAGGGACCTAAGGGACGCGGATTCGTGGCCCTGTAGCGTCTTTCTAAGTGGTTGCAAAACATGAATTTCAGAAAAAACAGGCGGCATCGCGTATTTGAAGGACGGGGTAAAGTGTTCTTCGAAGGACCAGAGCCCGGTACGCTGGTTCAGTTTTTTAAGGACAGCGAAGGGGATGAAACAGAACAACGAGCCGATGCAGTATCTGGCAAGGGCGTGCTCAACAACCGCATTTCTGAATACCTGATGAGCAAGTTGAATGAGATCGGGGTCCCGACGCATTTTATGCGCCGCCTGAATATGCGCGAACAATTGGTGCGTCAGGTGGAGATTATCCCCCTCACTATTGTGATGCGTAATGTAGCGGCCGGAAGCTTCGCCAAACGGTTTGGCCTTCCTGAGGGAACAATTCTGCCGCGCTCAATTATTGAGTTTTACTATAAACACCCGGACCTCAGCAGCCCAATGGTGACCGAAGAGCATATCACGGCCTTTGGGTGGGCAAACCCGTATGAACTTGATGAAATGGTCGCGCAGTCGCTGCGGATCAACGACTATTTGTCTGGTCTGTTCCTCGGGATTGGGTTGCGTCTTGTCGATTTCCGCCTTGAATACGGGCGCGCATGGGACAATGACGATGTTCGCATTGTTCTCGCCGACGAAATCACGCCCGACAGCTGCCGCCTGTGGGATATTCGCACGAACGAGAAAATGGACCGCGACCGCCTTGCTGAAGGACATGGTCCCGCCGAAGACGCTTACCGCGAGGTTGCGCGGCGGCTTGGCGTGTTGTTCGAAGGGATCGGCGGCGGCCCAACGATCTCGCCCCTTTCCAATGTTACCACCATCAATGAAAGATAGGCCATGAAACTGCGTATTGATGTCATGCTAAAAAACGGCGTTCTGGACCCTCAAGGGAAGGCCATCGGCCATGCGCTCGGTTCGCTTGGTTTTTCCGGTGTTGAAGATGTCCGAATGGGCAAAACCATTCTTCTGACCGTCAAAGAAACGGACCAAGCCAAGGCCGTTGAAGCCGCCAAAGCCATGGCCGAAAAGATCCTTGCCAACATGGTTATTGAGGATTTCACCGTAACGGTTCTATAATGACGTCTCCCCTAGGGGATTTAACCGCATGAGGTGCCCTTTGCTTCGCATATTCGCAATTGCTTTATTGGTGCTGACAAGCGCGTGCGCCTTCAATCATGACAGCGCGAATGCAGTGATGTCTGGCCCTGCGTATATCCGCCTTGCCCCATCTGCCCCGCCGCATAACCCGGTTGAAATGAGGCCAGCAGCAACCTCTCCACAACAACAAGTCTGGCGCGCTGGCTATTGGGATTATGATGGGTCCAGCTTCTCATGGGTTCCGGGATCCTATATGGCACGGCCAACCCCCAATGCCGCATGGATGCCAGACCGTTGGGAAAAGCGTAAGTTTGGCTGGGCCTTTATTCCCGGCTACTGGCACTAAGGAGCGCGATACATGCGCGGCTTCTCTCTCCTTGTCTTAGTGGCTCTCCTCTCGTTTATTACGGACATAAGCGCAGCGCAGGCGCAAACCGCGAAATACTACGTTCCACCCGCACTGGCCGAAGCTACAATCCAGATAATTGCCAAAGATGCAAAACAAAACAGACTTGGCGTGTTTCAAGAAACAACCGGTCTCTTTCATTACGATGCGAGCACAAAGACTGTTTCAGGGCTTAAGCTCGCCATTGATTGCGCGAGCCTCCTCTCACCTAAAGGCAGCGACACGATGGCACTCTATGCGATCATGGAGCCAAGCCGCTTTCCAGAGATCACCTTTATCCAAACGGACGGCAAACCTTTCGATAAAGATAAAACAAGCCTAAACGGCGTTTTGTCCATGAAAGGTGAGCATCACGAAATCGCGGTAGAGGCGGCACTTGCGGCGCAGCAAGAAAAGGGGAAACTTGGTATCATGCTCATTGCAACACTTCCGGCAAGCGCGCTCAAAGCCTATGGCGAAGAGGCTCCCGCAGCGGACTCCGAAGTCAAACTCTCCCTCACGATCACAGGCCTGCGCCAGCGCAGGTAGGCCAAGATCCATAAAAC
>CAYZXV010000139.1:0-771 GCA_964482525.1 uncultured Rhodospirillaceae bacterium
CGAATGCGCCGCCAAGAACCAAACCGATCCCAAGGCTTGTAAGCATAGACCTTGACCGCATCAACCAACGGACAAGTATAAGGGAGATAAGGACCGCCGCCCCAATGAGGACGTAAACCATTGCATCTCCATAGCTTGAAAGGAGTCCAAAAGTTACGCCTTCGTTCCAAGATAAGCGAAGATTAAGAAAAGACGTTACACGCCTGATACGTTCTCCCTCGGCAAACAAGCCAAGAACCCACCACTTCGACCCTTGATCCAAAAGCGCAACGAGCGTTGCCAGATACAAGCCGACATTCACATGCTGAACCGCCATGGCACCCCTTATTTTTTAGCCATCGAAGCAACGACCGATGCACAACGCGGACACAACGACTCGGTGTTAACATCCGATTTCACCTGCCAACACCGCTCACATTTCACACCAGAGGCTGGGCTGACAACAACAGCCACCCCCGGAACGTCCGAGAGCACAAAAGCATCCTGCGGTGCTGCCTCTGTACGCAAAGCAAGGGCAGAGGCAATGCAAAGCTCTGCAAAATCGAGACCAGACAAAAGGGCCGCTTTTTCGGCAGAAAGATAGACCACCGGGGCTGCTTGAAGGCTTGAGCCAATGGTTTTCTCCGCCCGCGCGCGCTCCATCGCGCCCGTGACAACGCGGCGAACATCACGGATTTGATCCCATTTGGCAGCTAGGGCATCATCTGCCCATGAGCCGGGAACCTCCGGGAAAGTGAGTAAATGAACGCTTTCCTCCGGCTTGCGCTCACG
>CAYZXV010000139.1:781-4115 GCA_964482525.1 uncultured Rhodospirillaceae bacterium
ACAAGACGGGAGCAAGCCAGACGGTCAAATGATCACAAAGCGTTTCCATGACTGTGCGCGCCGCCCGACGCTTGATATCGGAGGAAGCATCGCAATACAGGCTGTCTTTGCGGATATCAAGATAGAAGGCCGACAAATCCAAAGCGCAGAAATGATGTAGCGCCTGAAGGATGTGGTTGAAACTGTACCCTTCAACATCACGGCGGATCAACTTGTCCAGTTCGTACAACCGATGCAGAACCCACCGTTCAAGCTCTGGCATATCTTTGGGCTCAACGCGCTCGGCTTCTGTCATGCCCGCAATCGCGCCCAGTAGGTAGCGCATCGTGTTGCGTAAACGGCGATACAAATCACCCGTTTGTTTGAGAATATTGGGACCAAGCGCCATATCCTGCGAATAATCTGTGGATAGCACCCAAAGGCGCAAGATATCCGCCCCCAACTCTGCCATCACCTCATTCGGATCAATGCCATTGCCCAGCGATTTGGACTGCTTGAATCCCTTTTCATCAAGAACGAACCCATGCGTCAGCACATTCTTGAACGGCGCGCGGCCCCGCGAGCCACAACCTTCAAGAAGCGAAGAATGGAACCATCCGCGATGCTGGTCCGACCCTTCAAGATACAGATCCGCCGGCCATGTCAGATTTGGCCACTGCGGGTTCGGCAACGTCTGATCCAAAACAAAGCTGTGGGTCGAGCCAGACTCAAACCACACATCGACGATGTCGAATACTTGTTCATAATCTTCGGCATTATAGCTTCGCCCCAAGAAGGATTGGGGATCACGGGTATACCATGCATCCGCGCCTTCTTCTTCAAACGCTTGCGCAATGCGATGCAAAACCATGTCGTCTTTCAGAACATCGCCCGTTGCCTTATGCACAAACAACGCAATCGGAACGCCCCATACACGCTGGCGACTGATACACCAATCCATGCGGGATTCGATCATACCACGAATTCGGTTTTCGCCCTGTGGCGGATACCAATTCGTATCGGAAATAGCTTGAAGCGCCGTATCACGAAGCGATTTCCCGCTCTTTTCAATTTTAACTTCGTCAAGCGCAACAAACCATTGCGGCGTGGTGCGGAAAATCAACGGCGCCTTAGAACGCCATGAGTGAGGATAAGAGTGGGTGATATTCTTCTTGGCTAAAAGCGCGCCTGCATGAGCCAGTGCGCGGATTACCGCCACGTTCGCCTCACCCGATTTTCCATCTGGCGTGTAGACATAAAGACCTTCAAACCCCTTCACATTCGGCAAATACCGGCCATCGTCACCAACGGTTTCGTCGAATTTCACTTTGTGCTGACGGCCCAGATTAAAGTCGTCTTCGCCATGTCCCGGCGCAATATGAACGAACCCAGTTCCTGCCTCGGTTGTCACGAATGCCCCAAAATAAAGCGGCACGTCATAATCAAAATAGCCATCACTGCCCGCACGATTGCGGAATGGGTGAGCACAGATTGTGCCTGCTAAATCTGCCTGAGCTAAGTTGTCGACCAGAACCGTCTTCGCCGTGATTTTTGCTTCGGAACAGAAGGAATTGACCAGGTCCGTTGCAACAAGAAGCCTATCACCAACCTTGGCCGCTGCCCCTTCATCTGCACCGTCAACCTGAACCAAAGCATAAGAAAAATCGCCATAGGCGATGGCGCGGTTGGCTGGGATGGTCCATGGCGTGGTCGTCCAGATAACAACCCGCGCCCCCTCAAGCGCCTTGTTCATCGCCTTGACGATTGGGAAGGCAATCCACAGCGTCGTCGACTTGTGGTCGTGATATTCGATCTCAGCCTCGGCAAGCGCCGTCTTTTCAACCACCGACCACATGACCGGGCGGGCCCCTTTATACAGGAGGCCATTCTTCAGAAAGGTGTGGATCTCGCGCACAATCTGCGCTTCGGAACGGAAATCCATCGTCGCATAAGGATGAGCCCAATCACCTAAAACACCAAACCGCTGGAACTCTTTAGATTGCACCTCCATCCAATGACGCGCATAGGCCCGGCATTCGGCGCGGAACTGAGCTATGGGGACAGCATCCTTATCTTCACCTTTGGCTCTGTATTGTTCTTCGATTTTCCATTCGATAGGAAGCCCATGACAATCCCAGCCGGGGACATACGGCGCGTCATATCCGCTCATTTGGTAGGAGCGATTAACAACATCCTTTAGGATTTTATTCACCGCATGGCCAAGATGCGTATGCCCATTCGCAAACGGAGGGCCATCATGAAGAATATAAGTTTTGCGCCCCTTCGAAATTTTGCGCTGTTTGTCGTACAAATTCATGGATGCCCACCGTGCCAAAATTTCTGGCTCTTTGGTAGGCAGAGACCCACGCATGGGAAACGCTGTTTCGGGAAGAAAAACGGTGTCGCGATAGTCTTTTTTGGTTGTCTCGGTCATAGGATATAGGCCTTTTTACATTTTTTCACAGGCAAGAGGCGAATATTAGGATTCAATCGTCCCAAGCACAAGGGGCACCACAGGAAAGACGGCAAGAAATTCACTTAGAAACAGCCAGCATAAGTATTATATTTTTCATACAGTTACAGTTATGCCCTCCCAAAAAAGGGATGAGGAAGGCGCAACTTCTTTCTTATGTAATACAAGCCTCACGCAGAGGGATATCCAATTGTTCGAAGAGCGCGCAGTTTTTCTTTCTGTTTCAGGGAACTATACAAACTTGCACAGGCCATGTTAAGTGGGAAGGAATTGCTCTATTTCATGAATCACCCCCTTGCCGTTTTCATGTTCAAGACCGAAACCAGACAACCGCGCGGACTCCATAAGCAGTATGTCGTTTGGGGCGCAACGCCTGACTTCATCGTTAACGAGTGGCTGAGACAGGATCCCCCCGCCCTTATCGTCGATATGCGCGAGAACCTGTGGAACAAACCGTTTTATAACGGCAATTTTGTCCAGCCCCCAAGCGCCATACAAACCTTGCCAAAACGAAAGGTGCTCGTAATCAATAATTTTTTTTACTCTGCACCAGCGCGCGCGCAGGTTGAGACCTCTCTTGACGCTTTGGGAGGCTATGCCGTTTCTCCTCCTTTTTCCTTGCGAGAATGTGTCAAAGGAAAAAGGTCAAAGACGCCTCTTGATGTCCATTGTATCCGGCGAAAGCTCTTCTCTTTCTTATCCCTACCGGGCAAAGCCAAGAAAACAAGAACACCAGCGAACCGAGGCAAGTTTGTTTCTTTTCTGAAAAGCTATGATGCCGCTGCTTTCCTAGAACAAGCTTTACCCCTTGCACATATAAACGCCCGTAAAACGCTTCGCCCAAACAAAAAACACATCGTGCTGTGTATTAACTGGCTTCAT
>CAYZXV010000140.1:0-4113 GCA_964482525.1 uncultured Rhodospirillaceae bacterium
CATAACGCCGAAGAACTTTTAGCCCCACAACACCCATGGGCGGAATGGGCAACGCAATTAGACGCACCCAGAGCCTACACCCCCTGCGAAGCCCCGGAACCACGGCCTCCGCTTACGCTTCGTCCTAAAAAACTCTCGGTCACAGAAATAGCGACGCTGCGGCGCAACCCCTATGCGATCTATGCAAAACACGTCTTGGGCCTTAAGAAGCTTGACCCCATCGATGCCGATGTCTCCGCCGCAGATTTGGGGGAAGTTGTTCATGCCGCGCTTGAATCCTTTATTCGCGACACAATGAAAGAATGGCCAAACGATCCGCTTGCCGCGCTGCTGGCGCATGGTCGCGCCGCATTCGCGGCCTATGCGGATCGTCCCCAAATGGCCGCGTTTTGGTGGCCCCGTTTTGAGCGTATGGCCGCATGGTTTGTGACAAACGAGGCTGCGCGCCACGAAGCCGGTGTGCGCCCCGCCCTCGTAGAAGGCGAAGGCTTGTTGGCCCTTGCCAACGGAGCCTTTACCCTGCGCGGACGCGCGGACCGCATTGACCGTCTGCCAAGCGGCGCGCTTTCGATCATCGATTACAAAACCGGACGAGTCCCCAGCGGCAAAGATCAAAAGACGGGCTATGAACCTCAGCTCGCGCTATTAGCCATGATGGCAGAAAGCGGTGCATTCGAGGGCCTTGCGCCCGCCCAAGTCGAAGAACTGGCCTATTGGGCGCTGGGCGAAAGCGAACCGAAAAAACGCGTCAAAACCTTCACAAACGATTTGCCCGCACACATTGAAGAAGTTCGTAAAGGCCTTGAGTTTCTGATTGCTCATTTTGCGGATCCTCGCAGCGCCTACCGCGCCGATCCGCGCCCAGCGCGTGCGGCCGATTACAACGATTACGCCCACCTTGCCCGCATGGCCGAATGGGGCCGCGTGAAAGAGGGGAAGGGGTAAGCTTTGTCACAAACACCTTCCATATAAACAGGGCTTACGCAAAACGATCTTAATTGGGAAATTAAGCAGAAAAACAAACGGGATCCCCGCTTTTTTCTTTGCCTTAATCCTGTTTGAGGTTGGCCTAATCTACATCAGTCCTTGCGCCTTAAAGCTCACAATATCGTCGCGCCCAACAACCAAATGATCGTGCACTGAAATCTCTAGCGGGGTGCAAGCCGCAATAATGGCGCGAGTCATTTCGATGTCAGCCTTGCTTGGCGTCGCATCGCCGCTGGGATGATTGTGCACAAGCAAAACGGCACCCGCGCCAACTTCAAGCGCCCTTTGGACGATTTCGCGCGGATAAACGGGGGTGTGGTCGATGGTACCGCGCTGTTGGACTTCTTCCGCGATCAAGCGATTGCGGCGATCAAGAAACAAGATGCGAAATTGCTCCTTGGATTCATGTGCCATGCTCGCGCGGCAATAATCCACGACGCGCTGCCATGTATTCAAGATCGGTTGGTTCATAATCTCGCGACGCAGCGCACGACGGCCTGCCGCCGCAGAGGCACGGAGCAAGCTTGCTACATTGTCACTTAACCCCTGCGTTTTCATCCGCTCTGGTGTCGCGCTCAAAAGCCCCGACAAGCCGCCAAACTCGGTCAAAAGTTTTTTAGCCAGCGGCTTCACATCACGGCGCGGGAGAGCGGCAAATAAAAGAATCTCCAATATCTCATAATCCTGAAGCGACTCTTCCCCTGTACTTAGAAACCGTTCGCGCAGCCGATCCCGATGTCCCGCGTGATGGGCAGACGGTTTCTTGTTGGGTTTCTGCGCGGCGCCTTCAACCATAGTCGTTTTCTTTTCACCCCAGTTTGACCGAGAAAGCAATCACACCCCTTCATACGGTGGGCCGTCCAAGCCTTTAGGGGATTTTGTAAAGATCTCGTACCCCGTTTCGGTCACCGCCAAGGAATGCTCGAACTGGGCGGAAAGTGAGCGATCTTTCGTGACCGCCGTCCATCCATCGGAAAGCACCTTCACCCCAAACTTACCCGCATTGATCATGGGCTCGATCGTCAAAAACATCCCGGCCCGCAGCACATCACCCTTGCCGGGCTGGCCGTAATGCAAAACCGAGGGCGCGCAGTGGAACACGCGACCAAGACCATGCCCGCAAAAATCGCGCACGACCGAAAAGCCCATGGGCTCCACATAAGATTGGATGGCATGACCGATATCGCCCACCGTCGCGCCGTCGCGGACCACCGCGATGCCACGCATCATCGCCTCATACGTCGCGCTGACAAGCCGCCGCGCCTTGATCCCCACCTTATCGCCGACCAGATACATGCGGCTGGTATCGCCGTACCACCCATCCAGAATGACGGTCACATCTATGTTTGCAATGTCGCCATTTTCAAGCACGCGGTCGCCGGGGATGCCGTGACACACCACGTGGTTCAGCGAGATGCAGGTTGCCTTCGGATAGCCGCGATAACCCAGGGGCGCGGACACCGCACCATGATCGCGCGTGAATTGATCGCACAGTTTATCAAGCTCACCCGTCGTGACGCCGGGCTGTACGTGGGGCGTGATATAATCCAAAACCTCGGCGGCGAGCCGCCCCGCCTTGCGCATGCCCTCAAACCCTTCGGGTCCATGAAGGATTGTTTGTTGTGGCAACGCCCAGTCTTCTTGTTCGTGCATATCTTCCTGCTTCCTAAACCATTGTCCGCTTAAGATAGAAGGAAAGGGTGTCAGAGAAAAGCTATTTGGCTTATGTGTTTTCCGACCCCGCCCCTAACCCCTCCCCAAGGGGAGGGGGACCTTGCCGTGTTTTTGGAAAGAAAATTTTTGTCGTCTGAAGTTCTTAACACACTCTATCCACAATAACATTGGTATCCCCCTCCCCTTGGGGAGGGGTTAGGGGCGGGGTTCGTTCAGTAATCCCTTTGTTCAACTTTCTGCCCCCCCCTCTTCTAATCTTTCTTACTGTTCTTCAACCAACTTCAACGTCAAACACTTAGCCGTGCCGCCAGCCTTTAAAAACTCGGTAAGCGGGGTCAAGATCGGCGTAAATCCGGCTTTTTTGATCTTATCCTGCAACCCCTCGCTCGCGCCGTTCATGATCACATGCCCCGCAAGCTCCACCGCGTTACAGGAGAATTGCGCGGCATCATCCGCACCCACCTCGATCCGCTTGTCGGGAGGAACATAGCTATACAAAGCCTCTAGGCTTTCGGGTGCAAAGGCCTGTGGGTGCACCATCAGATACCCACCCGACAGGGGACAAAGCGCTGTATCCAAATGGTAAAAGCGCGGATCAACAAGCTTAAGCGGAATCACGCGGCGGCCATAGATTTTCTCAAGCTGCGGTGGCGCGGTAATGTCGGAGCGAAAGCCAGAGCCAATCCACAGCACTGGCGCGACCCGATCCCACAGCGCATCGCCCGCGCCTTCGAACGGCACCTCTTGTGGCCAATCGGCACATACAAAACCCTTCGCCGCAAACCATGCCCGAAAAAAGGACTCTTCGCCCTGCCGCTCCACATTGCGAAAGCGGCTGACAACAACCGTGTTGCCCCACACAAGCCCCGCATTTGCCGTAAACACCATATCCGGCAGGCCAGGCTGCGGCGCGATTAAAGCAACATCGGCGAACCGCTCAATGATCGTTTTGAGATCCTGCCATTGCCGCTGCGCGCGCGCGCGATCGACCTGACCGCATTGGCCAGCCATCCACGGGTTGATCACATAATCCACGCCAAAATGATCCGGCGCGCACATCATGATGGTTTGTTTCAATGTCACGGTATTTATCCTATGATCTTTGCTCGTTAAGTCGCGCACGATTTATCACGCAAACAAGCCCGTGCAAAGAGGGCGTCGCCACACGGTGGGATTAATTCGCCCTTATTGTTTGGAAAAGCTCTGCCCACTGGGCAACGGGCGTTGCCGCATAGGGCCCCTCAGGCGAGGCCCAATAAGACACCATCTGGGAAAACACATCGGTGTCTTGTCCGCGCACGCGGACCATGTAACGCTCAAGCGGCAAAAGCCGCACACCATCCAACCGGGTCTTGACCTGGGCGGCTTCGTTTGCGGGAACAAGCTCAAGCATAGCCGTGGCCAGAACAGTCGGGTCATCGGTGCCAAGGCGCTTCTTGGCTTCAGAGCGTC
>CAYZXV010000141.1:0-4094 GCA_964482525.1 uncultured Rhodospirillaceae bacterium
CGTTCAATGGTTCCTTGCGCATCAAGGATCACGGCTTGGTTCTCGCCCGTCGTCGAAAGTTCATCGAGCGCGTCTGCGCCGTGTGTGATCCACGCGCTCGTGCTGCCCAAGGCTTTGAGCGTCTGCGCCATCGGCATGCTCCACGCCGGATCAAACACGCCGATCAGGTGGCGCGTGACGCCAGCCGGATTGGTCAGCGGGCCAAGCAAGTTAAAGATGGTGCGGACCTTAAGGCGTTGGCGCACGGGTCCGACAAAGCGCATCGCGGGGTGGTGACGCGGCGCAAAGAGGAAGACAAGGCCGATCTCGTTCGCGGCGCGTTCAAGCGACTCCCATTTGGGCTCAAGATTGACGCCGAGCGCGGCCAGAACGTCGGACGAGCCCGACAGGCTTGAGGCCGCGCGGTTGCCGTGCTTGGCGACGGGGACGCCCGCGCCCGCGACGACGAGCGCGGCGGCGGTTGAGACGTTGAGCGTGCCGTGCCCATCGCCGCCCGTGCCGACGATATCAATAGCGTCCTTTGGGGCAGAGATCGCATTCATATGCGCGCGCATCGAGGCAACGGCACCTTGGATTTCGGTGACGGACTCGCCCTTGGCACGCAGCGCAAGAAGAAGGGCTTCGATGTCCTGCTCGCTCGCATTGCCGTCAAAGATGGTGTCGAACAGGGCACGGGATTCGTCGGCGGAGAGATCCTGTCCATGCTGAAGAGCGGAAAGGGCGGAAGCGATTGTCATGCGGCAACCTGAAAAGGAAGGGGTAAGAGTGAAGACAGAGCGCGAGATGGTAAGACGTGTTCAGATTTTGGATTTTGGGATGGTGGCACGAACCCCGCCCCTAACCCCTCCCCAAGGGGAGGGGGACCCCATAGCGCTTGCAGCACAGGGTTTAATGAAGGCGGCAAGCTTCGAGAAATTTCATATCCAAAATCACGGTAGTGTCCCCCTCCCCTTGGGGAGGGGTTAGGGGCGGGGTGTATGAAATGGGTTTCTTCGGATGGGTAAGCAAGTTGAGAAAAAACCATCATGCCATTCTCTCAAGGATCGCCGCGAAGAAGCCGTCGGTGTTGTGCCTTGCGGGGCTGAGCGCCAGATAATCACCGGTGTTTGGCAAGTCTGGCAGGTCCGCGCCGCTTTGCTGGACGGGGACAAGGCGGAACTCTGGATGGTTGTCGAGAAACCGCTGGGCTTGCTCTTCGTTTTCTTGCGGCAGAAGGGAGCATGTCGCATAGACTAGGCGGCCTCCCTTTTTCACAAGGCGGCAGGAGCTATCCAAAATACTCGCCTGAAGCGGGACCAGCGCGTCAAGGCCGGGCCCAAGGCCACGCCAACGCGAGTCTGGGTTGCGCCGCCATGTCCCGGTGCCAGAGCAGGGCGCATCGACAAGCACGCGATCATACGATTCCTTGTGGCGTTTCACCCACGGGTCACGTTCGCTGCTCAACGCATGCGTCTCGATATTGTGCAGACCTGCGCGGCGGAAGCGTTCACCGCTGCGTTTCAAACGGCTAGCGAGCACGTCACAGGCGATGATGTGTCCCTTGCCGCGCATAAGGGCCGAAAGGGCAAGTGTTTTGCCGCCTGCGCCCGCGCAGAAATCGACGATGCGTTCGCCGGGCTGCGGATTGACGAGGAACGCAACGAGCTGCGAGCCCTCGTCTTGGATCTCGATCGCGCCGTTTTTTAGGAGCTTGATCTGACCCAAAGCCGGGCGATCATGGACCCGCAGGCCCCAAGGCGAATACGGCGTTGCCGCAGCTTTGAGTTCAAGGTTTTTGAGTTCGCTCAGAGCCGCATCGCGCGTTGTCTTCAATGGATTGATGCGCAGGTCCAAGGGCGCAGGCTTCAGGAGGGATTCAAGTTCTTTCGTCAGCGTTTTGCCAAAGCGTTTCTGAAGGCCCTCAAACGCCCAATCGGGGCACTCGTACGCGAGCGCCTGCGGCATGTCGGGATGAAAAAGCGTATGGCCCTTGAAGGATGCCGTCAGTTTCTCTTCCTCTGCGCTCAACGGTTCGGGGGCGTATTTGCCGCCGGTGAAAAGCTTTTGGACATCGGACGGCGTGCGCTTTTCGACAAGGCGCAAATAGGCGATCACCCGACCACGCGCGCCTGTGGCGCTTGCGCCTTTTTTCTCCAGCCACCAGCCAAGGCGGCCATGATGGCGGAGCAGGGCATAGGTATCCTGCGAAATTGCGCCACGGTCTTTCGAGCCAATATAGCGGCGCGTGCGGAAATACGCGCTGACAAGCGCATCGGCAGGCCGGGGTGTCGTCTCGATTTCGGTGAGTATCTCGATGATGGCGGCAAGCCGCGCGGCTGGGGTCATGGGGGCTTCAAAGGTAAAAGAAAACGGGATTCAAAGGCTTTCATACCCCATTTTGACCGCGAAAAGCGAATAATTTCACAAAACCGCGTTAAAGACAAAGCCGACAAGCAAAATCCCGCTGGCGACAACACTGACAAAAATCGCAATAAGCCGCCATGACAGGACTTGCCGCAGGATAATCATTTCGGGCAGGGAGAGAGCGACAACGCTCATCATAAAGGCCAAGGCGGTGCCCAGTGCCGCACCCTTGGCAATCAACGCCTGAACAATAGGCAGGACTCCGGCGGCATTGGCGTACATTGGCACCCCGATCAGGACGGCAAGCGGCACAGACCACCACGCCTCCTTGCCCATGATGGCCGCCATGGCATCCGTGGGGACATAACCATGAATCCCAGCGCCAACGGCAACGCCCAGAAGGATGAAAAGCCAGACCTTGCCCACAACTGTGCGGGTCATATGCCAGCCAGTGGCCAAACGCTCACCCCATGTGGGGGCGGTCTCTTTGGTTTCTTCTTGATATTTGTGTAGGTATTTGACCCATTCGGCGAGATGCTTTTCGAGTTTGAGGCGGCCAAGGACCCACCCAGCGACAATCGCGACGGCAAGCCCCATGGACAGGTAAAGCAGCGCGACCTTCCATCCGAACAAACCGAAGAGCAGGGCGAGCGCGACTTCGTTGATCATCGGCGCGGCAATCAGGAAGGAAAAGGTGACGCCCAGCGGAATATTCGCCTGCACAAAGCCAACAAAGAGCGGCACGGCGGAGCAAGAGCAAAAGGGCGTGAAAATGCCAAGAATCGCGGCCAGAACATTGCTCACCCCCTCGCGCCGTCCGGCCAGAAACCGGCGGGTTTTTTCGGGGGTGATAAAGCTGTTGATGATGCCCATCACAAACGTGATTCCGGCAAGAAGTAGGAAGATCTTGGGCACATCGTAGAGAAAAAAGGAAACGGCCTCGCGCGCGTGGGAACCTTCTGACAAGGGCAATAGGGATGCAAGAGCGTGCGCCGCAGGCTCAAGCTGGCTGTAGAGCGCACCCCATACAGCAAGGGCGATCAAGAGCAGGGGGAGGGGGTAACGGTCAAGAAAGGAGCGAAATGACATGGGCACTTTCGGGGTAAGGTAAGGCAACGAAAGCGCAAGCCTATAACCAAGGGCATAAAAAGAAAAGAGTTTGTCGTTTACGCCAGTTTGCGCATGGTTTCAGGCATTCCGGCATCTTCAAGCAGTGAGGAGAGCTTGCGTCTGCGGCCTCTGGTTGATCCGGTCGTCTCCGTTGTGCTTGCGCCAATCAATCCCTGCAGCTCGCGCAAGCAGGTTTGCAGCGCCAAAACTTCGCGCAGTTCCTCACGGTCGCCGATTTGGATCATGGTTAGCTTGTTTTCGATCATATCGATCAGAATATCGATGCTGCTTTTTGAAAGGTTCATCATGGTCAACCCTTTCCCCAAAAATACGCCCTTGATAAAAATCGCCCTCAATACCTCTATTATTTATCAAAAAACTTAATATTAATTGAATAAAATCCAATCATTTATGGTAAATTTCACACGCTAGATGCTCTACGGTTTTTAAACGAAAAAAACCATGTTGGTTAATGCGCGCCTGCCCATTATGGTGGCGGGTGCAAGGTATGTTCCCTTCCTCTTCCTGTTCATAATGATCCTCGCCTGTCCTCATTGTCGTTCGTCTTTTCTGATCGCGGATACGATCTTTGGCCACGAGCCCCGGACCGTGCGGTGTGGCATGTGCCATCACTCGTGGCA
>CAYZXV010000142.1:0-4083 GCA_964482525.1 uncultured Rhodospirillaceae bacterium
AAGGGTATTTTTGTCCTTGAGATGATCCTGGTTCTCCTGCTCCATAATCTGAGAAAGTTTTTTGGTTTTAAGAATCTCGTAATGGGCCGCAAGCTGTGCCCACATCGGGCTTTTAGTTGGATCAGCCATCTTATCTTTCTCCTCCTGTTTCCTGTCCGTCCCGAACAGATAGCCCATCCTTCTTTCCTACGAAAACATAGGTCGCCATTTCAGGATTAAACCATTTCTTTATTACACTCATAATTTTATCTTGCGAAACGCTCCGCAACGCCTGTTCCAACTGATCATACCCGTTTGGCCCTTCCCGGCGTTTTAATAGACTCACATAGGCTCCTGCAATCGCATCGGTGGATGTCATGGACAATCGCATTTGACCCAAAAGAGCCTGTCTCGCCGTCTCAAGCTCCGCTTCTGTCAATCCCTTATCATAAAACGAATCCCACGTGGCGCGCAAAAGGTCAACCGATTGATCTAACACATCATTATTGCTTGAAAATTGGCCTACCATGATCGAGCTAGCTTCCATAGGCGCAAGGCCCATACCAACGCCATAGGTTAACCCCTTATCCACCCTTAACGACTCCATCAAGCGCGAAGAAAAACCACCCCCGCCCAGAACCTCGCTGGCGATTTCAACGGCGGCAAAATCAGGATCGTGATATGGCGGGGCAGGCGCGGCCCAGAAAACCTGTGTTTGCGTTCCTTCCCGCTCAACCAGCACAGGTTCTTGCGTTTTCGGCGTGACAGACCTAATAGCAGAAAGTTTTGGCTCTTCAGGCAAATCCCCGAACACCTGGTCAAGCATGCGCGCAACTTCAGGCACTGAAATCGCGCCAACAATTACGACGATTAAATTGTTTTTTGCAAACCGTTCCTTTGGGAAGCGTTTTACATCCTCAAGGGTTATAGCCTTTAATGTTCTTTCGTTGCCTAAAGCTCGAAAAGCATAGGGATGATCACCAAAGATCGCCCGATTAAGCGCATAACGGCCTTGCCATCCTGGATTCGATTCTTGAAGCCGTGAGGCTGTGCGTTGCGTCTCTAACACCCGAGCGAAGTCATCAGGACTAAATCGCGGATTGGCCAGCGATAAAGCCAAAAGTTTGAACGCCTCGCCCTTCGTACGCTTAAGCGTTTTCATGGTCCCGTCGATGAAATCGCGTCCGGCGGACCAATCAAGCTGAATGGAATGAGAGGCGAGGCGATTCTGAAACCCTGCCGCGTCATAGGGTCCTGCCCCTTGCGTTAGGAGCGATACAGCAAGTGTTGAAAGGCCTTGTTTCTCCATTTCGTCTTGTTCGACACCGCCACGAAACGCCACACGCATCGTAATCAACGGCAAGCGGTCGCTTTCGATGAGCCACGCCTTAATCCCTTTCGGACTTATGACCTCCCTCGGAACAGGATATTCCGAAGCATGCGCGGGAATGACAAAAAGCAGAAAGATCAGAAGAATTTTTTTCATGGATTGTTCGCTTCCGGCCTTAGAATGCCCGTAACATAGTGCGAAGAGTTAGCAAGGTCCCGCAGGGCACGATTAACATCACGAACACGAACATCAGCAATGCGCTGGGGCCATGTCTCGATAACATCAACCGACAGGCCCACGGCGAGAACCTGTCCCAACGCATAGGCTGGGGCCATAAGGCTATCACGCGCAAAAACCGCACTATCGATCATCCGTCGTTTTGCGGCATCGACTTCACGGCCCGATAGGCCACGTTTTGCCAGTTGCCTCAAATAGGTCTCAAGCCCCTGCTCAAGCTGTTCCGGCGTCATGTTATGTGTTGGAACCAGACTAATCCCCATAAGCGCGGGACCTCGTGCTACGCCATCGTAAGACATGCGTGCCGCATTTGCTATACGCGCCTCAACAACAAAATGGCGATAAAGCAATCCAACCTCACCACCCCCAAGAACCTCAGCAAGGACTTCAAGTATATCGGCCTCTTTGGGATTCATGGTGCTTGACGGCACAACGTAATTCCGAACCAACACAGGATGTGTGATTCTCTTATCTTCCATCAGCACACGTTTTTCTTTTGGCGGCATAGAAGGAGGTAAAGCCATGACTCGCCGCCCTTCCGGTTCAGCGGAAAGCCGCCCATAGGTCGCGGCAGCAAGACCCGCGACCTGCTGCGCTTTGATTGGACCACTTACGGCAATCACGATGTTTTTGGGGAGATAATAATTGTTATAAAAAGCTTCATAATCTTCCACATTGAGCCTTTCAATATCTGCTTTCCAGCCGATGATTGGTCGTCCATACGGGTGGCCGGGAAAAAGGGCTGCGCGAAGACGCTCTGAAAATTGGCCTTTTGGATCATTGTCTGTTCGCTCTTGTCGTTCGCTGGCGACAACGCTGCGCTCACGCAAGGCTTCCTGCGCCGTCGGCGCAAGATGGCGCAATCGGTCAGCATTCAAATGCATAACAAGCGCCAGATCCTTGGCTGGCACAATTTCATGAAACGCCGTAACATCATGGGTTGTAAAAGCGTTTTCCTGCCCACCTCGCCGCGCGATAAGCTTATGAAACTGACCGGACGGCACATTTTTTGTGCCTTTGAACATCATATGTTCCAAATAATGAGCCAATCCGGTACGCCCCGGCTCTTCATCGGCGGCGCCAACCTGAACCCACATCATATGGGCTACCGCTGGTGATAGGTCGTTTTCGACAACGACCAAACGCACGCCATTCGCAAGGGTAAAAACCTGCGGCGAGAACACTGCGGCAAAGACAGGGACAGGAAGGAGAAGGCAGGTGAAAATAAGGAATATAAGCGTCATATTTCTGCACTTCTGTCTGTTCCGAAAGGAAGCGCGGCGATGATTTTGCTCTTCTATTTTTCTCGATTTTTCATTGAGATACATAATGACCACATTGTTTTATGGCAAAGGCCCCAGTTTTTCTGAAGAGCTTCGTAAAGCATTATTTAATCCAATTATGGTATACATAAAATGTATTTTTATTCGTATTAGTTAAGGGGGCTATAATGTTAAAGCCAGTAACTATGAAAATGCCGTCTTTGTTTTCCAAGGCTTCGAATGCAACGAACCTTGAAGGAGCGCCCCCAGCAAGACGGGGCCTAGCAAGTCTGCCTTTGCCTCTTAAAATCCTCGGAATGGCGGCAACAACATTTGGGGGATGTATTGCGGGAACATTAATCACTGGCGGTTCGCCTGCGGGTTCTCTAGTGGGGGCAGGATGGGGATTTATGACAGGCGCGGAAGGTTTCTTTAGGCAGCAACCTGCGCCCTCTGAGGGAGTTCACGGCGGGAACGAGCAGGAAGAGACGCCGAAAGATCCCCAAAAACGTTTGGACAAACCCAATTTGGGGCCAACATTAACCTGTTAGTCTTTGGCTAATGCTGGATACCCTAGCGAGTCTTTAAAACAGCCAACCGCTCTTGCTCTTTTCGATGACGGGTGTTGGCGTTTTGGTTGCCGGCTCCCCTTTTTCTTTTGCCGCCTTCAGGCGCTCAGCTTCTGCTTTTGCGTCCACAGTCGTAGCGCCGTCACCATCCTTGTTTCCCCATAAAAGCTCGCGAACCAAATTACGAGAACCCGTCACCTTGTCTCTCGCCTCGCGATCAATCGATTCGCGTATGGTTGGGTCAGCCTTTATCGCGCCCGTTGCGGACAACAATTCTCTCTCGGCATTTGATTGGTCAGCCGACTTGACGGCATCCCCACCCCATAACGCTTCCTTTGCGCGTTCCGGGGATGTTTCTTCCTGTGGACGAGCAGCACCGGGTCGGGGGGGGCGCAGGCTGTAATCAGGAGGCAAAGACAAAGGCGCGCGATCGACTACCGAGAATTCGTCCGGGACATTCCGCCCAAGCCCAAGCATCTCTGCCGTTCCTTCGCATCCGCAAAGCATCAAAACCATCGGAACCATGATCAACGGCCTAAAGGTACGCATTCGCTGTGTCCTCTTGTTGGAGTTCTGTTATCTTTTATGACGGGTCTCGCGCCAGTTTTCAAGGAGGAGGAGACCAACCCCTACAACAATCGCGCTATCAGCCACATTAAAGGTATACCAATGATAACCACCCAGATGGAAGTCAAGGAAATCAACC
>CAYZXV010000143.1:0-4080 GCA_964482525.1 uncultured Rhodospirillaceae bacterium
GTGGTCTCTATCGCCGCCGCGCGGCGGAAGGGGAAATGTGGAAGAGAGGGGCTAGTCCCTAGTCCCTCATTTTGAAAGGAACCAATAATATGTGGACAGCATTAATCGCGCCCGTGGCGGCGCTTTTGGATAAATTGATACCCGACCCCCAGGCGCGGGAGGCTGCGAAACTGCAACTCGTCAAAGAAGAGGGGCAGCAAATTTTGAAGGAGGTTGAGGCGCAGCTTTCGCCCATTTTGGCCGAGGCGCAAAGCCCCGACCCGTGGACAAGCCGCGCAAGGCCGTCGTTTCTTTATGTCGTTTATGTGCTGCTGCTCGCGTCGATCCCGATGGGGCTTTTGTTCGCGTATGACCCGTTATTGGCGCAAAGCGTGACCGAGGGGTTTCGCGCGTGGCTGGCCGCTATTCCTGAGCCGATTATTGATCTTTTCGGCATGGGATACCTTGGTTATACCGGGGCACGGAGCTTTGAAAAGTGGAAGATAAGGCGATAGCTGCCTTACCCGTCCAGCGCAATGTCGAGGGCGGGGGCGCTGTGCGTCAGTGCGCCGACCGAAATCATATCGACTCCCGTGGCCGCAATCGCCGCGACGGTGTCAAGCGTCACACCACCCGACGCTTCGGTGACAAAACGACCTGCGACCATCTCGACCGCGCGGCGCAGGGTGTCGGGCGGCATATTGTCGAGCAGCACGGCATCAATCGGCAGGTCGAGAAGGCTTTCGAGTTGCGCGAGGGTGTCGACTTCAACCTCGACCTTGATCATATGGCCTGCGGCGGCGAGTGCTTGCTGGGCTGCGGCGCGGATGTCGCCGGAAACGGCGATATGGTTGTCTTTGATCAGCATCGCGTCATCAAGACCAAAGCGGTGGTTCGCTCCGCCGCCCATGCGCACCGCGTATTTTTCCGCCACGCGCAGACCGGGCAGCGTTTTGCGCGTGCAGCAGATTTGCGCCTTGTGCGGCGCGGCGGCCTCGACATAGCGGCGGGTCAGTGTCGCAACGCCAGAGAGGTGCGAGAGAATATTAAGCGCGGTGCGTTCGGCAGCGAGCATCGGCAAGGCGCGGCCTGTAATGGTCACAAGGGCGTCGCCCTTTTGAACATTTTCGCCGTCCTCGCGCAGCGGCAGCCATTCCGTTTGCGCGTCTGTTTGCCTAAATGTTTCGCGCGCGAAGGGCAGGCCCGCGATCACCCCGTTTTGACGCGCGACTAGGGTGGCTGTCCATGCCCGCGTGCTTGGGATAAGGGCCTGCGAGGTGATATCGCCGCGCCGCCCCAAATCTTCGGACAAAGCGGTGCGGACAAGATCGGTGATAAGGGATGAGGGAAGCATGGGTGAACCTATATGGTTAGGCGAAAATAGTGTCGAAAGGATTGGCGCGGCGCAAGAAACAGGTTGGCAAAGGGAATGCGTTGATCGACCCCGCCCCTAACCCCTCCCCAAGGGGAGGGGGACTCTGCCTGTATTACGGATAATAATTTCTTGAAGGTTGCCTCCTTCGTAATAAGAAGTACCGCAAGAGCTCTCGCATCCCCCTCCCCTTGGGGAGGGGTTAGGGGCGGGGTTAGTGCGATAAAAGGGATAAAAATCATCATGCCCTCATTTTGATAGGGAGGGCGTGGGCGTCGTCACGGCAATGGGCGCCGATGCTTTCCGTGTGCGCAAGGGCAGCCCGCGCGATCATCAGGGCAACCTCTGCCTGCGGCAAGCGTGGGGCAAGCGCGGAGAGTTGCGTGATGGCTTGCGCAAGACCTTCTGCGTCGCGATGCAGGCCGACATGGGCCGTCATGATGGCGCGGACGGGGGTTGTGTCATGTTCGGTTTCTTTATGGGATGAGGAAGCATAATGATCCATCTCAAAACAGTTCGTCATTCCGGAGCCATTTTCTTTTCGCCGTTGCTTTTTCAACGGCGAAAGAAAATGGAATCCGGAATCCAATTTGTTTTCTTTAATATCGCAAACAGAAATGGGATTCCGGATCTGCGCCTCGCCGCCGCAAGCGTTGTCGAGGCTTGTCCGGAATGACGGTGTTTGATTGGTTGTCTGTGTCTCTCTGTTCAAGGCCTCCCCCACGCGCGCGCCCATCACGGCGGCTTCGAGGAGCGAGTTGCTGGCGAGGCGATTGGCGCCGTGAAGGCCTGTGCACGCGCATTCGCCGCAGGCCCATAGGCCGCGCACATTCGTACGTCCGTTTTTGTCGGTCGCGATGCCGCCCATGTGATAATGCGCGGTCGGACGAATTGGTATCTTTTGTGTAGCCGGGTCGATACCGCTTTGCGTGCAGATATCCATGACCGTGGGGAACCGCGCCGCAAAGTTAGTGATAGGCCGCGCATCAAGGTAACAGCGATGGCCGTTTTCAATCTGGGCCCAGATGGCACGCGACACGATATCGCGGGGGGCAAGCTCGTCGACGAAGGTTTCGTCTTTTTCGTTTACAAGAAAAGCGCCTTCGCCGCGTAGCGCCTCGCTGATCAGCGGCATGGGGTCGCGCCCTGTGTCGAGTCCTGTTGGGTGAAACTGCACAAACTCAAGATCCTTGAGCCGCGCGCCTGCGCGCGCCGCAAGAAGGAGGCCATGGCCCCACGAGCCATGCGGCACGGTATGATTTTGCCACAGCGCCGTTGCACTGCCCGTCGCAAGGATCACATGGCCGGTTTCAAGGATGCGCGCTTCGCCCCGCGCATGATCGAAAATGGAAAGGCCCGTGATCGCGCCCGTTTCGTCCTGATGAAGGGCGGTCGCTTCGGTCTCTTCAAGAATAGTGATCGAAGGCGTGGCGCGTGCCCGCGCCATCAGGGCTTTCATGACGTAGGCGCCCGTGCTGTCGCCATGCGCGTGCACGATGCGGCGGCGGCTATGCGCCCCTTCAAGGCCGCGTTTGAGCGTGCCGTCCGCTTCGCGATCAAAGGGAACGCCCCATGCGGCAAGGCGTTCAATCGCGGCTGGCGCTTCGTTCGTGATGAGATTTACAATCGCGGGATCGCACAGACCCGCGCCAGCGGTCAGGGTATCTTGCGCATGAAGGGCGGGGCTGTCATCTGCACCGATTGCGGCGGCAATGCCGCCTTGCGCCATTTCGCTGCTGGTCAGGGATTGCGCGCTCTTCCGTCCGATCAGGATCACCGGGTGCGGCGCGAGGGTCAACGCCACCGAAAGACCCGCAAGGCCGATGCCGACAATGACGGGTGGGGCGGTCATGGCTTAACCGACCGCAACCATGCGCTCGACCGCTTGGCGGGCGGGCGCGGCGATGCTTGCCGGAATGTCGATGGGGTGCTGCTGCGCTTCAAGCGCCGCACGGATTTTTTTAAGGGTGATCCTTTTCATATAGGGGCAAAGCTGGCACGGGCGGATAAAGTCAACTTCTGGGTGACTTACCGCCACGTTGTCGCTCATCGAACATTCGGTGAGCAGCATGACTTTGGCGGGATGGTTTTGCGCGACCCAGTCGCTCATTTTCACGGTGGAGCCAGAAAAATCGGCCTCAGCCACAACGTCGGGGGGGCATTCGGGATGCGCGACAACCGAAATGTCGGGATGCTGCGCCCGGTATTGGCGGACTTCTTGCGGCGTAAAACGTTCATGCACTTCGCAGTGGCCGTGCCATGTGATGATCTTGACTTTTGTTTCCTTGGCCACGTTTTGCGCCAGAAACTCGTCGGGCACCATGATGACTTCCGGTACGCCAAGCGACTCGACGATTTTCTTTGCGTTGCCAGAGGTGCAGCAGATATCGCATTCGGCTTTCACTGCCGCCGAGGTGTTGACATAGGTCACGACGGGGATGCCGGGAAGTTTGGCTTTCAAATTGCGCACATCTTGCGGTGTGATGGCTTCGGCGAGCGAACAACCCGCATCCAGATCAGGCATCAGGACAAGGCGCGAGGGGTTCATAAGCTTGGCGGTCTCGGCCATAAAGTGCACGCCTGCCATGACGATGATGTCGGCTTCGACCTTGGCCGCCTGCCGGGCAAGCGCAAGCGAGTCGCCCACGATGTCCGCCACACCATGGAAAATCTCTGGCGTCATATAGTTGTGGGCCAGCACCACGGCTTTCATCTCTTTTTTGAGGGCT
>CAYZXV010000144.1:0-4070 GCA_964482525.1 uncultured Rhodospirillaceae bacterium
TGGGCCCACGCCATCGGCAGCGGTCAGCGCAGATTTGTCACCCGACGCAATCGCCTGTGCAAGGCGCTCGGGCGATAGAATGCCAAGGATCGACAACGCCGATTTTGCGCCCACGCCTTGCACGGAGGTCAGCAAGCGAAACCAGTCTCGCTCAATCGTGTCGGCAAAACCGAACAGGTTGAATGCGTCTTCGCGCACCTGCGTTTCAATCCACAGCATCGCGGTGTCGCCCACATCACCCGCAAGCCTCTGCGTATGCGCCGAGCACGCGACCAGATACCCCACGCCGCCCACATCGAGGATCATCTGCGTCCCCGCGATATGGTCAATGCGTCCGGTAAGTTTACCGATCATGATAGGCCTTTATGATAAGGTATCGGCGTCGGCGCATAATGCGCGTGGCAAATCGCGATGGCAAGAGCGTCCGCAGCATCGGGGGCGAGTTTGCCCGATCCGGGCAGCAAAATCCCGATCATGACCCCAATTTGCCCCTTATCCGCGTGGCCATAGCCTGTGACCGCCTGTTTAATCTTGTTGGCCGCATATTCATGGACGCTTAGTCCCGCCTGTGCCGCCGTGAGCATCGCGGCCCCGCGTGCCTGCCCCAATTTCAGGGCCGAAGCCGCGTTTTTATTGACAAAAGTCTCCTCGATCGCAGCCTCATCCGGCACATAGGAAGCCATAATCTTGGCCAAAGCCTCCGAAAGAGTTTTCAGCCGCTCGGCCATGGGCAGGGTGGGGTCAGGGTTAATGCGCCCCGCCGCAACAAAGGACAGGCGATTATCCTCCTGCCGGATCACGCCCCACCCGGTATGCCGCAAACCGGGATCGATCCCCATAATGGTACGAATCACTTTCATGGAGGTCAGGATAAGCCTTTTTACGCCCCGTACCAAAGCCACAAGCCAGCCCGAACAATGATTGTCATCCGCAATCCCGGATCGTATGATGGACGCCCCATCGTTATTCATGGTGATATAATGCGCCTTTTTACCCATTTAGAGAACGACCGCCCCCGTTTGGGCCTCGCGGTTGACGGACGGCTTTACGATCTGGAAGCCGTTTACGACTCCTGCCGCGAGTTCAAGGCTCAAACCAAACCCCGCCCCTTTCCCATGCCTCTGGCCGATCTTGATATGATTAAGCTGATGGAACTAGGCGACACTGGTCAAGCAATCCTGCAAGGGGTTGAGGGGTATATCCGCTGGCTTGAAAGCCATGGCGACAACGCGATCCTGCGCAAAGCCAGACGAAACGAAGAAGAGATGACATGGATGCCGCCCGTGATCGATCCCCCCATGCTGTACGGGATCGGCGGGAACTCGCCCCTTTTCTTCCGTGACAAGGACTATCAAATCCCCGCCTACCCGCGCGGCTTTATCCGCCCCACGAACGGGCATGCGCTTTTAGGGCATCGCGCGCGCGTTACCATTCCCAAACAATACGAAACCATGCGAGCCTCTGCCGAAATGGGCGTCGTGATCGGCAAGGCCGGACGCAATGTCACACCGCAACAGGCGATGGATCATGTGTATGGCTATACGCTTGTGAACGATATGTGTTCGGATTCGTGGAAAGTCGTAGCCTTTGGCGGCGAGGATGAAAGCATGATGCTTAAAGACCTCACCATCTTCACCCGTCGCGCCGCGACGTCCTATTATTCGCGCTCAACCGACGGGTTTGCTGCCGTTGGGCCGTGGATCGTCACGAAAGACGAGGTACCCGATCCCT
This sequence comes from uncultured Rhodospirillaceae bacterium, assembly GCA_964482525.1. Classification (GTDB taxonomy): domain Bacteria; phylum Pseudomonadota; class Alphaproteobacteria; order UBA9219; family UBA9219; genus UBA8914. Next base: position 1,732 of record CAYZXV010000144.1, read on the forward strand.
ATAACCTTATGGTCTGGAACCGGATGTCGGGCACGCAGCGGGAACGGTCGCACACCACGGCCATCGTGAACTCAATCGAACGTGTGGTCTCGTTCATGTCCCGCTTGTTCACGCTTCAACCCGGCATGATCTTTCACATGGGCACGATGGGCATCGACGGCTATACGGTCGAGAAGGATATGCTCTTCGGCCCCGAGGATTATTTTGAAATCGAATACGAGCGCGTCGGCGCGCTGCGCAGCTATATCAAGGATGAGAGGGCGGCATGAGCATCGCATATAAAGGCCAACGTTGGGTTTTGCTTGGCACCGCCGCCGCATCTCGGGACGCTTTTGGCCTTAAACCCATCGAGTTTCCCTGTGGCTACTCCATGCCGCATATTGCCTATGCCGAGGGGGATAAGCCGCTTGAGTTTCCCGTCGCCGAAGGGGATGTATGGGCGCTTGCGGGCTTTGCCATGGAAGTTGGCAAGAGCGGCAAAGACATCCCCGAAACAAAAGCCAAAGAACATATCGCAGGCTATCGCCCGTGGCTGTGCCTGTATTACCCCATCGTACGCGACGAATTGAAGCGCAAGGAGCACACCATCACCATTTGGGATCAGGGCGTGTGCTTGTTCTATGGCCTGTGGCGGGAAGCGGGTCAGGCGCTTGGCAATTTGATCTCCCCCGCAGACTTTGAGAAGCTTGCCTCACAGCCCATCAACCTTCTCGTCGACGGCAAGGCAAAACAAGGCGAAGCCCCTTCGGCTTATGCCCATCAAGGGCCAAAGATCATCGATTTTATGACGCGTTTTATGACCCTTTCAGACGGCGACGTTTACGTTATGGGACCTCTAGCGGCACAGAAAATCGCGCCGGGCGCAAAAGCCATCGCGATGGCTTTTGGCGTCATTAAGTTTGAGAAGACCGTAGTCCCATGCCCGTAGTCGCCGTTATCCCTGCGAAAAACTTTTCACGCCGCTTGCCGGGTAAGAACATGCGCGTCCTTGCCGGACTCCCTTTGTTCGCTCATTCGGTTCGCACGGCCCTGACCACGGCGGGGATCGATCTTGTCGTCGTATCCTCGGACGACGATGCCCTTCTTGCGCAGGCCGCCCAATATGGCGCAAAGGCCATGAAACGACCTGCCGAATTATGCACTGACGACGCGACGAACTTTCAGGTCCTTTGTCACCTTTGCGCCGCCCTGCGAGCGGAGGGCGTTTCACCAGACACGCTCGTCCTGCTCCAGCCCACAACGCCCTTTCGCACGGCAGACGACCTTGCAAGCATGATCCAGCGGTTTTCTAAGACCCCTGAAGCCTCCTCGCTGATCACCGTTGCGCCCGTGACGCGCGTTCTTGGCGGGATTGAGAATGGCTGGTGGCGGCCGACTTCACCACTCGTCAAAGGAGCTCAACGCCTGAAATCTGCCGACACGACCTATGGCGTATCCGGGCATGTGTATATCCTTCGCCCCGAAAAGACGCTTGATGTCGGCGCGTTGCTTGGTCAAAATGTGCTAGCCGAACCTTTGCCCGCTGGCTGGCCCGATATCGATATTGACACCCCCGACGATTGGGCCCATGCCCTCACAGCAGCCCCCCTATTTTTCCAATCCGGACCCTGAAATGACTCTGAATGAGCCTTTGCGCCTGATCTTTGATACCCAATCCACTGGTCTCTCCCTGTTTTGGCAGCTTTATGAAGCCCTGAAGGCTCAAGGCGAGATGGGCCCATGCGGTTTTTTTGTAACCAACAAATATGAAACCGCTATCTTTGAAAAGCAGAATCCCAGTTTTTGCAGCTCAGATCTCACCATCGTGCGCGAAGGCGATATCATGGACGCAGCCAAAGCTTTGTCCGAACCCGATCTTTCGCGTATCGCCGCATGGGAAAAAGAGTTGGGCGATCCCACGTTATGGAACGCACTGATCGTCGACCGCCGTATGGGATACAAACTCAAGGCGCAGTTCTTTCAGAGTTATGAACCCAACTACACGCACGACGAGCTTTTAAAAATTCTGCAATGCGCGATCACGGCCATCGAAGCTCATTTTGATGCCGTCCGTCCGCATGCGGTCGTTGGACTCAATGCCGTGACTGTCTACGACTATTTGTATTATTTGATCGCAACGAAACGCGGCATCCCCTATTTCCAGCTCAAACTCACGCGCATTCAAAACTATGTATCGTTCTTCACACAACCCTTTGCCCTCTCGCCACATATTGTTGATGTGTTCGACCGTCTGCGTGGCGCGGGTGTTAAAACCGAGGAAGAGCTTACCGCACTGACCGAAGCAAAGGCCTTTCTGGCTGCCACGAAAGGCCGCACACTGGTCTATGAAGGTGCGATCA
>CAYZXV010000145.1:0-4044 GCA_964482525.1 uncultured Rhodospirillaceae bacterium
TCCTGAAAGGGATCCTTCATAAGCCATAGGAATCCCCGAACCTAGGGCCCCTGGGGCATCCACGCCATCATCTACGCCCGATTCTGCCCCCGCCGAAAAACGAACAGGTATACCCGTTTGAACCGTGATGGCTGATGCAATTTCGCCAAGTGTCATCGGGTTGCTTGAAATTAGCGCCAACCCGCGCGCAGTTTCATATTTCCCAGGAAGTGGGACGCCATGGTGTAACTTAACAGCCTTGTTTCCTGACCAAACTTTGTCCGTGACAACAAGCGGGTCATAACTTTTTGGGGGCGCAGGCTCACGTGCATCCTGCCCCATCACTTTTGCCTGGTCAGCACGAAGATCTATCAGATTCCTTGTTTTCTCATTGTTGCATCCAACAAGCGCAACAACAACCAACAGAAGGGCAAGACGGCGAAACAGCATGTCACATCCTTTTTTCTAAGATCGATCAAACATTCCCACGCGCCTGGATCACCAAGACCGTCTGGCCAGCCGCAGTATTGTTGTAGAGATGCCCGGTTGGCTGAGGCTGGGCATCCTGAAATCCTTGCAAAAGCCTACGAACCGCTTCTTCAAATGACCCAGTAAGGGCGATAGACGCTTGCAACGGATAGTCATATTCTGCCTGCCAATTCACTTCGACATTGGCCTTACGACCCCATTTTTCCAAAACATCGCGAAGCATATCACCACGGCTTGCATTCCAACTTTCAACAACTGGATAGTTCGGCGAAGTATATGCCTGCTCAGATACGGGAGCAGCTATTGCACGAGAGGCCACTGGTGCAACAAGATAACCCATGGAAGGCTGAGGTGTCGTTGAGGCATTCGGGACCAACGGCGCAACAACTGGCGCTGGATTTGCCGAAGCCACGGGCACAGAAGGCGCAAGAGATAGTGGCGCGGACGGTGCAGGCATTGGGGCAAGAGGCAAAACCTTTGGCGTTTTATCAACCTCGACCGTCGAAGCCCTGACAGAAACTGGGCCAGACTTAACTTCGGTAACCGAATCTGCAACTGAGACTGAAGTCTTATCCGTACGAGGAGACAAGGCTACATCCCCAGTCAAAGGCTTCGCATGTGGGGGCGGCACCAACACATGACCAGAGAGATCCCTTACAATCTGCACGATCGGACCTTCTTCTTTAAAGGTCAATCCCGCAGGAACAAGCATCGTTTTGAGCGTAGGGCGCCAAGCTGCACCACCCTTCCAAGAAACCAGTGTTCCAAGACTGACATCTTGGGCTACAGAAAAGCTCATTTGTGAAGGGATAATCTGTCGCAAGGCAACAGAAAGGGGCACATTATCAGCAAAACCTCTTACGACCCCACCATCAGCCACGGCTACTGTCGGGGCAGGCGGCTGTGCGGGAGGTGTTGCTGGAAACATTTGCACAGACGATGAACTTGACGTAGGAGGTGGCTTAGGCGCTTCGATAATGCGCGCCGGCTCTTGCCCTTCAATTACAATCGGTGCTGGTGATTTTGGCGTTGCCGGGGCTACGCTCTCTACGCTTTTTGGGGGCGTCCATTGAAACCCTGCTTGCGCAGAGGATGCCGCCATAACGAAACTCACAACGCCCACGATTGAAGCGCAAGTAGAAAATAACCGAAGATTTTTTTGCATGTTCAAGCCCTTTTGCCGAACGAAAGCGATTCGGAAAAGAGTGTAAGGGAGTCCCTCGTGGGGAGCAACTCACGATAAAATCACAAAACCTGTTCCTTCCCCAAGTGTGGAGAATCGGCAACACATGCTAATTTGATTCCATGTTCGAATCGATAGGTCAAGACGACGAAAGAAGGGACACAAGTTCTGCCACAATAGCATCAACCTTTATTTGATCATCCCCCTCAACCATCACGCGAACCAAAGGCTCCGTTCCTGATTTGCGCACAACAATTCGCCCTATTCCAGCCAAGTTCCTTTCGGCACGCTCGACAGCAGCCAGAAAGATTTTATCGGCCATAACATCCCTTTCAACCCTCACGCTCTTCAATAGCTGTGGTACCGTTTCGAAAAGGCGACAAACCTCACTAGCCGGTCTTTTGCGATCACATAACACCGCCAAAACCTGAAGGGCTGTTAACAGCCCATCCCCGGTCGAACAATAGTCACTAAGCACCATATGCCCAGATTGTTCACCTCCAATATTACACCCACGCTCGCGCATGGCTTCGACAACATATCGGTCACCAACCGCCGTGCGAATAAGGCCAATCCCTTCACCTTTTAGATATCGTTCCATGCCCAAATTTGACATGACTGTGGCCACCACATGCCCACCTTTTAGGCGACCTTGCTTGGACCAGGATGTTGCGATCAATGCCATAAGCTGATCTCCATCAATTACTTGACCTTTTTCATCCGCCATAATTAGACGATCAGCATCACCATCAAGCGCAATCCCCAAATCAGCCCCATGCAACAAAACAGCTTCGCGCATTAAGTCCGTATGCGTAGCGCCACACCTCTGATTAATATTCTTGCCATCTGGCTGCACGGCTACGGAAACAACCTCGGCACCCAATTCCCAAAGAACTGTAGGGGCCACCTTGTACGCCGCGCCATTTGCGCAATCGACAACAATTTTTAAACCATCAAGCCGCAAACCGTTTGGAAACGTTCCCTTAACAAACTCAACATAACGACCTATGGCATCGTCAAGACGCGACGCCTTTCCAAGCTGGTCGGAGGGGGCCAGATCTTTAGCCCCCTCTTGCATAAGGGCCTCGATCCGTTCTTCCAGCTCATCCGAAAGCTTTTGCCCATCTGGCCCAAAAAGCTTAATTCCATTATCATGATATGGATTATGAGAGGCTGAAATCATGACCCCCATATCTGCTCGTAAACTCTTTGTGAGCATGGCAACCGCCGGAGTCGGGATGGGGCCCAAAAGGATAACATCCATGCCTTGGGCAATGAACCCTGCCGTTAAGGCAGGTTCAAGCAAGTAACCAGAAAGGCGCGTGTCCTTGCCAATCACAACCCGATGCCTATGCTCTCCCCTGCGAAACAAGCGGGCGGCAGCCATGGCAACCGAAAGGGCCGTTGTTGCCGTCATGGGCTCCTGGTTGGCTCGTCCACGTATCCCATCTGTACCAAATAAATTTCGCGCCATTTTCAATCCGCTCCGACGTAAGAGTTCGGCACCCTTGCTTTTTACACGAAAGATGCTTCACTGGGTTATGACGCAAGATATTTGAGGTGACAACCTTAGTTTTCGTATAGAATATTCTTCCCATGCCCCTTTCTCTCGCCTTATATCAACCTGACATCCCTTCAAATACTGGGGCCATTATGCGTCTAGGAGCTTGCTTGGGAGCTGATGTCCACATTATTGAGCCTTGCGGATTTATTTGGGATGATAAGCGCGTCCGTCGCGTTGCCATGGATTATATTGACCGCGTGTCTGTCATCAGACATTCCGGGTGGGATTCGTTTCTCGCCGCGCAAGGTCATCGCCGTCTACTCCTCTTAACAACGACGGGAGCTGTTCCTTACACAGATTTCAGTTATCGCATTGATGATGTTTTACTTTTGGGTCGAGAAAGCGCCGGGGTTCCAGAAAAAGTTCATCATAGAGCTACAGCACGGGTTTTTATACCCATGGCTCCCGGCCTTCGATCACTTAACGTTGCCCTTTCTGCAGCTATCGTCCTTGGGGAAGCCCTTCGTCAAACAAGGTCATAATCTTTGGTGACGGTCTTAAATCGTCAAAAAATCGTTAATAGCCCCTTGAAACCCCAGGATGCCTCCCCTACATGGAAGGCACGCCAAGCTGGCGTGAAGGGGCAAAACGATGCCCTAATGGAAAAGTTTATATTTAACAAGGAGCAAGACCGATGAAATTCCGTCCTCTGCATGACCGCGTAGTTGTCCGCCGTCTCGAGAGCGAAACAAAGACAGCCGGCGGCATCATTATCCCCGACACCGCAAAAGAAAAACCAATGGAAGGCGAAGTCATAGCCGTCGGACCAGGCGCTCGGGATGAACAAGGAAAGATTGCGGCCTTGGATGTTAAGGCTGGAGATCGCGTT
>CAYZXV010000146.1:0-3958 GCA_964482525.1 uncultured Rhodospirillaceae bacterium
TCAACACCCCTTTGATGCGTCGTGGGAACTTCCCGTTTACGTTGCGAACTTTGTTCTCATTGAATATGGCACGGGTGCGATTTTCGGATGCCCCGCCCATGATCAGCGCGACCTAGATTTTGCGCGCAAATATAATTTGCCCGTGACCCCGGTCGTTCTCCCGGAAGGCGAAGATCCAGCAACCTTTACCGTGCAAAACGAGGCCTACACAGGGCCGGGCAAGGCGTTTCATTCGCATTTTCTTGATGGCAAGGACACACAAGACGCCATTCATACAGCCATTGATCGCATCGAAAAGATCGGGGCAGGGAAGGGAACCATACAATATCGTTTGCGCGATTGGTGTATCAGTCGCCAACGTTATTGGGGCTGTCCCATCCCGGTTATTCACTGCGACACGTGTGGGGTTGTCCATGTGCCGGAAAAAGACTTGCCGGTTCAATTGCCCGAAGATATCGATATCGAAAAACCAGGCAACCCACTTGATAACCACCCAACGTGGAAGCATGTGAAATGTCCGCTTTGCGGAAAAGACGCACGCCGAGAAACAGACACCTGTGACACGTTTGTCGATTCAAGTTGGTATTATGCCCGTTATTGCTCTGCCGATTGTGTAGATGCCCCGGTGCGCAAAGAAGACATGGATTACTGGATGCCTGTCGATCAATATGTTGGCGGTGTTGAGCATGCCATCTTGCATCTTCTGTACTCCCGTTTTTTCACACGCGCGATGAAGTTGACGGGCCACATCAAGATCGACGAACCCTTTACCGGCCTTTTTACACAAGGCATGGTTTGTCATGAGTCTTACAAGGACGAAGACGGACAGTGGCTCTACCCCGAAGAGGTCGTTCGTCAGCCGGATGGTTCTGGGGTGCATGCAAGGTCGGGTAGACCCGTGACGATCGGTCGCGTTGAGGTCATGAGCAAATCAAAGAAAAACGTGGTCGAACCGAGCCAGATCATCGGACAGTATGGGGCGGACACCGCGCGACTCTTCATGCTTTCGGATAGCCCGCCGGAGCGCGACATCGAATGGTCGGAAGCGGGTGTGGAGGGTGCGTGGCGCTATGTCAACCGCCTTTGGCGCAGTGTTGCGGAGCCTCGTGTCGCGTTGCCGCCCGTAGGAGCCGCCGTTCCTGCGCACATTGGACCCAAAGCACAAGCAGCCCGACAGGCCATTCATAGGGCGATAGCTGAGTTTACGCAGGATATCGAAGCGTTTCATTTTAACCGAGCGGTTGCACGGGCGCGTGAGTTATCAAACGTATTGGACGATCTTAATGTCACGGAAGCAGGTGCGGGATCTGTTCTACGCGAAGGACTTGAATCGTTGGCGCGCCTTTTAAATCCCATGCTCCCACACATCACGGAAGAGATGTGGGTGCTGCTTGGTCACACGACACCGCTGACAGAAACGGCATGGATACAGGCAGATCCAGAGCTTCTTGTCGTTTCAACCGTAACGGTCGCGGTTCAAGTGAATGGAAAACTTCGTGCAACGCTTTCTTTGCCCAAGGGGGCGACAGAAGCAACCGCAAAAGCTGAAGCCTTAGCACAAGAAGGCGTCAAGCGGGCACTGGAAGGAAAAGAGGTAAAAAAAATCGTCGTTGTACAAGATCGGATCGTCAACATTGTGGGGGCATAATGCCGGTGCTACCAAAATCTTTTCTTATCGTGCTTCTGTTCATGATAGGGGCGTGTGGGTTTTCTCCGATTTATGGGACGAAAGCCCCCGGCGAGCCCTCGGTGCAAGAATCTTTAGGAACGGTCGCGATCGAAAATATTAGCGGGGAGCATGGTCAATTTTTGCGCAACAAACTTATGGACCGTATGCACTTTCGGGGGAGGCCTTCGGACCCCCAAGCATCGCTTGTCGTTCATCTTGCCGCATCAGAAGCCTCTCTTGGCATCCGTAAAGATGCGACAACGACACGAAGCCAGCTGACCGTTCGGGCTGATTATCGCCTTCTTGCGGCAGATGGGCGCACGATATTAACAAAGGGTGGGGTCACAAGCGTGGCAAGTTATAGCAAATTGGATGCGCAATATGGGACTGTGACAACCCAGCGCGATTCGTATCGCCGCGCCCTTACAGATATCTCCGAACAAATCACCAATCGTCTTAGCCTATATTATGCAGAACGCGCACCCACGGTGAGGAGTTCAAGCGGGTATCTATCAGAAACCGTTGCTCAATGAAGATTCCCCCTGCGCAGGTTGACCGTTTTCTGCAGACGCCGGACCCCGCTGTTCGTGCAATTCTTATTTATGGCCCAGATGCCGGTCTTGTAAGTGAGCGTGCCGAGCTGTTGGCCTCTCGTTTGGTTCCAGACAAAAAAGATCCGTTTGCCGTTTCTTTATTGACGGGAGCGTCGCTTAAGGATCAGTCGGCTCTGTTGTTCGATGAGGCTTGCTCGCTTGCCCTGTCGGGGGGGCGACGACTTGTTCGACTCCAACAAGCGATTGAGGTCAATACAACGGCGCTTTCGGCTTTTCTTCATGATCCGCCACCGAGTGATAGCGTGGTATTGATTGAGGCTGGCGATCTTGAAAAACGATCAAAACTCCGCGCCCTTTGTGAAGGAACAACCTCACATGTTGTGGCCATTCCTTGCTATGTTGAAGACGAGAGTGCGCGCGCCAGAACGATCAGTGATGTTCTTCGTGGAGCGAAGCTCCAGGCCGCGCCAGAGGTTGTCCGCTATTTAGCTGCGGTCTTGCCCCCAGACCGGTTGGCGATGCGCCAAGAGCTAGACAAGCTTCTTTTGTATACTGAAGGAAAAAAGATTGTTGGTGTTGAAGACATTGGGGCGGTTATCTCAGATGCCGGCGGCGCAGAAGTTGACGACCTTGTTCAAGCCGTTGCCAGTGGCCACAAACAACAAGCGGCAAGGCTTTTAGATCGTCTTTTTGAAGAACAGGTTTCTCCCATTGCTCTATTACGCGCGGTGCAACGCCACTTGATGCGGCTTCAACTCGCACGAGCGCACCACGATAACGGGTTAAGTGCAGAAGCGGCAATTAAAAAACTATCACCGCCCGTTTTTTGGAAGCAAGTTGCGCCCATGTCTGCTCAAATTCAGCGCTGGACAAAGGATCGATTGGTTTTGCGGCTAAACCAGCTGACCGAAGCGGAGGCCGCAATGAAGCGATCCGGCACACCGGAAGAAGCTTTATGCCGCCAGCTCATCCTTCACATAACCGCCAGAGCCTAGGCAAACAGAACCTTTATCCTGGTTGGGTTTGAGCGCCGGATCCAGACAGCAAGGATGCCGGTCGAACTCTTTGGGCTCTATGCTTCTCGAATGTGAGCGATAAACGTGTCTACGGTGTGCCGCAGCGTCTCGGATTCCTTTGCTAACTGATCCGCTGTTTCCAAAAGTTGGCGCGAGGCCATATTGGTTTCCTCGGCTGCTCTGCGCACGTTTACGATGTTTTTTGATACCATATTAGTATCAGATGCCGTTTTCTGAACGCTTCGCGAAATTTCTTGTGTCGCGGCGCCCTGTTCCTCTGCGGCCGAGGCCACAGTGGTCGAGATTTCATTTACCGTACGAATGGTTTGTGAAATGTGTCCAATGCTTTCCACGGCACGTTTTGTCTGTTCCTGAATCCCCGCGATTTGGTTTGCGATGCTTTGCGTTGCGTTTCCTGTTTGGTTGGCAAGAGTTTTTACTTCGTTGGCGACAACGGCAAACCCTTTGCCGGCCTCCCCGGCTCGAGCGGCCTCAATGGTGGCATTCAGCGCGAGCAGGTTGACTTGATGTGCAATCCCCTCGATCAAATTAACAACGCTTTCAATGTCTTCTGCTGACTTGCTTAGTTTTTGAACCTCGGCACTTGTTTGTGTGGCTTCTTCAACGCACATTGTTGCTGCGCGAACGGTTTCGGCCGTTTGCTTTGATATTTCTGCGATGGAAGCATTAAGCTCTTCAGCCGCAGAGGCAACGGTTTG
>CAYZXV010000147.1:0-911 GCA_964482525.1 uncultured Rhodospirillaceae bacterium
GATCCGAATGTGATGCTTGCCAAGAAGTTGGACATGCTCCCTGTTGAGGTGGTCGTGCGCGACTATTTAACGGGGTCTACATCGACCTCCATCTGGTCCATGTATAACGTCGGCAATCGCCACCCCTATGGCTTTACGTTGCCGGATGGAATGAAAAAGAACCAGAAGCTCCCGGAAACTATCCTTACGCCAACAACCAAGGGCCTTATGGGTGAGCATGATGTGCCGATCACCGCAGCAGACATCGTTGAGCGTGGTCTTTTGACGGCAGCGCAGTGGGCCGAGATCGAAAAGGCAGCCTTTGCGTTGTTTGCGCGTGGGCGAGAGATTGCCGCGCGGCAAGGCCTCATCCTTGTCGATACCAAATATGAGTTTGGTTATGACGAGAATGGCACGCTTACGATTGCCGATGAAATCCATACACCGGACAGCAGTCGTTATTGGCTTGCTGACAGCTATGAACAGCGTCTTGCCGAAGGGCAAGAGCCAGAAAGCCTGGACAAAGAATTCCTTCGTCTTTGGATTGCGGATCGCTGCGACCCGTACAAAGAGCCGATCCCCGAAATTCCCGATGATACCCTTGTAGATTTTAGTGCGCGCTATATTGGGCTTTACGAACGGATTTCGGGTTTGGATTTCGCGATGCCGTCCGGTGGAGAGCCTGTCCGCGAACGCGTCCGTCGCAATGTTATGAAATACGTCTAGGCTTTATCCTCCACAGCATTTTTTGTATTTCTTTCCCGATCCGCAGGTGCAGGGGTCATTCCGCCCGATGCGGGCTACGTGAACCGGTGGGGCTTTCGGGCCTATCTCGCTGTCTTTGTAAATCCATGCGCCGTTTTCCCGAACAAAAAATGCTTTTTCATGTTGAAAGCGGGCTTCGCCTTGATAGGTGAACTTAAAGACGTATT
>CAYZXV010000147.1:921-3946 GCA_964482525.1 uncultured Rhodospirillaceae bacterium
CCAGTTTGATCATTGATCCCGCCCAAAGCTGTCGTGCGAACATCGAGCCCATCCCAGGTCGTTTCAGAAAGAAACTGTTCAACCTCTGCGCGATTAAAGTCTTTCAGAACCTCAGGGGCGGATGTTTTCTCAATATAATCCAGATTGCCGCGAGTGAAGGCCGTATAGCGCGCGCGCATTAACGTCTCAGCCGTTGGGGCGTCGCAGGTCCCGTTCAGATAAGGCAGGCAACAAGCCAGATCGTTCTTTCCAGAACCACAGGGGCAAAGAGGCATGGGACTGATCCTATAATAAAATCAAGTGAGATCGTGACCCAAGATGTCTCCAGAAAGCACGCGCTTGTCAAGACAGATACTCGCCGATCAATCGAATATAGGGGCGTGTTTTTTGAACAAAGGTTAGGAGCGGCTCAAAAAAGTAGGTCGAGGATAATGGCTTTGATATCTCAAATTGTTTAATCGCAATTATCTTCATTTCCGAGTCGATGCCGAATCGCACGCCGCGCACGGCCCGAAGATCTTCGAGAATTCGTATAAGAGCTCGGCGGCGCAAGGGTGAAACCAGAGAAAACGGCAGGTAGCCGAGCGTAACCCAAATGATAAGGGAGTCTTTTGGGTCATCGCGTGGAATATGGCGAACATAAAAGGGGACACCGGCAATTTCGCACGTCAGATTAATGATTTTTGGTGGCCGAATATCGGGAACAAAAGTACCTGATGAGGCAACAATAGACATCAGCCGTTTCCCGTTTTCAGAGTCGGCTGGGTCGTGGTGTGCTTTTTGTGCAGAAGATTGGATTTGATAGGGCATGATCTGATGAGGTGCGAGTCTGAAAGGCTGCGCCACCACCATAAAAGATCATCTTTAACAGGAGCTTAAAATGCTCCAAAATCTTTGCTTTCCGTTCTTTTCAAACGGAGGGCGTTGGGGTAGGCTTTGCCATCCTCAGACGACTAGGAGAAATCCGTTATGATGCAGAAGAAAATCCCAATCCATTCCGCAGGATGGCCATTTATTGGTCTGGCCCTATTATTGGCGGCCCTTCTCTTTTATTTTGGCAACGGAACCGTTTTTCTGTTGGGGCTTATTCTTTTGTCTTGGGTCGTCTATTTTTTCCGAGATCCCCCGCGCGTCACCCCCGTACGCGACGGACTGGTTATTAGTCCGGCAGACGGGCGTGTGCAGGCCATTGCAGATGTCGTTCCGGATCCCGATTTAGGCCTGGGGACAGAACCTCGGTTGAGGGTAAGTATTTTTTTGAATGTGTTTGACGTTCACGTTAACCGGTCTCCTGTCGATGGAAAGATTGCTTATATTCACTACCGCCCCGGCAAATTCTTGAATGCGTCGTTGGATAAGGCGAGTGTCGATAATGAACGGAACGCTTTGGCCATCACGATGAAGGGTGACCATCCTTATGCTGGGCAGAAAATCGGCGTTGTCCAAATTGCCGGCCTGATCGCGCGCCGCATTTTGTGCCACGTTAAACCGAATGATCAGATCAAAGCAGGTGAACGGTTTGGGTTGATCCGCTTTGGCAGCCGGACGGATATTTATCTTCCCCAAGGCGTCAAGCCAATGGTTTGTATTGGTCAGCGCGTTTTGGGCGGGGAGACCGTGATTGCTGACATGACCTCGCAAGAGCCTGTCCGTGTCGGGGAGGTGCGATAATGCGCGAAGATTATCCTCAGAAAGAACGTCGCCCCATTCGTGAGTTTCCGTTGACCCGGTTGTTGCCAAACATGCTCACGATGATGTCCTTGTTTGGCGGCATGACGGCCGTCCGGTTCGCGATGCAAGAGCGGTGGGAGGCTGCTGCGCTGGCGATTGTGATTGCGAGTATCTTTGATATTCTCGATGGTCGCGTGGCGCGTATGCTTGGCATCACAAGCAAGTTTGGCGCAGAGCTTGACTCGCTTGCCGATTTGACCAGTTTTGGCGTGGCTCCGGCCCTTGTTTTGTATTTGTGGGAGCTATCAGCCGGCGGTGGTTTCGGGTGGGGGGCGGCTTTGGTATTCGCCGCGTGCTCGGCTCTTCGCCTTGCGCGGTTCAATACGATGCTTGAGGACGTCAACGTTCCCAAATGGACCAAGGGCTATTTTACGGGTGTTCCCGCGCCTGCGGGGGCTGGCCTTGCTTTGTTGCCCATGTTTATCGTCTTGCACTTTGGCGAATCTTTTCAGTTGCCAGCCCCGCTGTTGTCATTGTGGCTCATCGTTGTTGGCGGCCTGATGGTTAGCCGGATCCCCACACTGGCGATGAAGGGGCGTCACGTTTCCCCTGCTTTTGTCGCGCCGATTATGGCTGGGGTTGGTGTTCTGGTGGCTGGTTTGTTTACACAAACATGGCTTGCGCTCTCTGTGATGGGAACGCTTTATCTGCTTTCGATTCCCTATGGGTGGTATTGCTATCGTCGCCGCGCAAAAAAAGAAGCGCAAAGCTAATAAGACTGCAAAGGGTTCAGCATGACAAAGACCATTGAAATTGCGCTGCCTAAAGGCGGAAGCATGATGATCGCGAATGATCGTAAACTGTCGATCATCGCAGGTCCCTGCCAGATGGAGTCGCGGGCGCAGGCTCTTGAAATGAGCGCGGCGCTTGCCGAACTGGGGCGCAAATATGCTGTGAACATCATTTATAAAACCTCGTTCGACAAAGCGAACCGGAGCTCTGTGAACACGCAACGTGGGATTGGCCTTAAGGAATCCTTGCCAATTTTTGCGGAAATCCGCGAAACGTCGGGGCTGCCGGTCCTGACAGACATTCATGAAATCGACCAATGCGCGCCAGTTGGCGAGGTCGTTGATGTCCTTCAGATTCCAGCCTTTTTATCGCGCCAGACGGACCTTCTTCTTGCAGCCGGGAATACAGGGAGGGCGATCAATGTTAAAAAGGGCCAGTTTCTTGCGCCGTGGGATATGAAGAATGTGGCGGCAAAAATCGCTTCGACTGGAAATGAGCGCATCATGCTTTGCGAGCGCGGTGTGAGTTTCGGTTACAACACGCTTGTCTCCGACATGCGCAG
>CAYZXV010000148.1:0-3927 GCA_964482525.1 uncultured Rhodospirillaceae bacterium
AGCCTTGAATCGTTGTTAGACGACCTTTTTACACGATACGCCCTGCCCCCCGAAGCTCTGTTAGCCCACAGCGATATCGCACCTGCCCGCAAAACTGACCCAGGCGAATTATTCCCATGGGCACGATTGGCGGCCAAAGGGTTTGGCCTGTGGCCAAAAGACAGCCCACATCCAACCCGCGCGCCACGAGATATAGGAGAGCTTTTGTCCCTCATCGGTTATGATGTGACGGATATCGAGGCCGCCATGACGGCTTTTGCCCGTCGCTATGACACCCAAACCTTGGAAGAGATCGGGGGCGGTGACCCCTTTGTCCGCGCCTTACAGGCGCGCGCCGAATCCCTCTGCGAAGTAGGAAAATTCATAACGTGAAAGCAATACGTTAACCATAATGAGCCGTTGACGCACGGGTGACCGTATGGCGTACTGCCCCCTATAGGGTCCGCATGGCGTGACGAGTCGAATCGTTGCGTGCCGTGAACCATTAAGTCCCCACAAGGGACAATCCGCACAACGAACAAAAAGTGTTTTGAACATGAAACATTTGAACCCCTATCGGTTTTACGAGCTTGCCTCTAAACTGCACGCCTTGTTCAACCACGCGACCCAGGCGCGCGTCACAGAGATGTTTATGCCACTCAGCGAAGCACAGGCCGCTCTCGATAGTTGGATTAAGGGCGATGTGATTTCTCTTGAAACATCAAAGGCCGAAGCAGGCCGCCTTCTCGCTCGCCTTAGTGCGTTGTTCAGCAAATACTATATCGACCCAACGTCCAAACAATTGAAGACTCCAACCGGCGAAGATCGCATCGACGCGCATGAACTCGCGCTCACCTTCACCGCTTTGGAAAAGTTTGAACATGCGCTCGCTGCAGAATTGACCCACGCGCCAACCTATATCGCCAGCAAGCGCGGCATCTATTCCACCTATGACCTTGTCGAAAATGCGCGCGCCTGTTTTTCGGAAGGGCTACGCCGCATCATTCCCGACGCTTCACTGCGCGAGTTTGATCAGGCCGGACGCGCCCTTGCCTTTGGTCTTGGTACCGCAGCGGGTATGCATTTGCTCCGCTCGGTCGAATTGGTGCTCAAAGCCTATTACGAGACCTTTTCCGGTGCTGCGGTTGCAGGGAATGAACGCAGTTATGCGCTCTACCTTAAAAAGATGGCAGCGCTGGCGGAAGATGAAACAAACCCCCATCGCCCCGACAAACGCCTTCTTCAAATGCTGGCTCAAATCAAAGAGCATTATCGCAATCCCCTCACCCATTCAGAAAGCGCCATCGGACTCGATCAAGCCGTGGCGCTTTTTGGTTTGGCTACGGCAGCCATCACCCTCATGTGCGAGGAAATGACGGCAGCCAAGGAAGGCCGTGGAGTCAAGGCCGCGCTCGATCAGGTCACCGCCGCCGCGCAGGATGACGAGGATGACGACACAGCCAAGGCGAAACCCACACAAAAGGCAGGGAGCCGGGCTTGATCTATCAAACGGTTCAACGGTTGGCCTCCAACGGTGCCAAAATCATTGCGCTCAAAGGCGTGGACGTGGCTAATCTGAACTGGGTATATCCCGGCGAGGCATCGCCTGAATGCAACTTTTCAAGTTTTTATTATTACAAGGAAGAACCTGACGGACGCGCCTCTGTCCTGGGCGACTTTGTCTGCGTCAAAGATCAAAAAGCTTTCGTTTCAACCTTGCAGAAAACCTACGGATTTATTCCCGTGTTGTGGGCGTTCTCGCGGCGAGGCCAGCCATGCCTTATCAATCCCGTTAACCTGATCGCCATCAAGGCGTTGTCTAATGGCCATACCGGACCACAAACCATTACCGCCCGGTTTTGCGCCCTGGCAAAACGGTTTGGCCTTGCCCCCACCGCACCGGAGAAGCGAATTCTGGTTTTTAAAGGCCAGACCTACGCTTGCCAGAACCTGACGTTTTCACCCGAAATTGACATCCTGTGGTCGCCGAGCTGTGAGGCCGTTTTCAGAAAGAAAACGCCCCACCTGCTCCCCGCGAATGGATAATCAACGCGGAGAAAGCTCGATCACGTTCCCCTGCCCCCTTGGGGTAATTGTGGGTGGGTTTTTGATAATTCCCTTATGCATCAAAGTCCCACGCCCGACCAGATCGGCGGTCAAATGCTCTGCCTGCCCTCGGGTCGTTAAGGCGCAGCCATAGAGCAATTCCGCCTTGATATGGCCAAAGGTACCCTCTGCGATGACGCGCGACGCTTCTTCAAGCGTTGCATCAAAATCGCCATCAACCTTGTGAATGTGCGCTGACGCGCCGCCCTTCGCATGGAGAGTCAAGTCGCGTCCAACACCATCAAACATTGCGCCACTGCGAAGAATAAGCCGCCCAACGGGTTGGAGGCGATAGGCCCGGCTCCCATTCATGATGATCGCGATATTGCTGCCCTTTGGAACCCTTATTTTCAGGTGAGGAACCATACGCACATCCTCCTCCGAAAAAGTTGGCATCCACATTTCGTCGTTCTTGGTCCAGCGACCGTTATGCAACGTCAAATTTCCACCGGCCTTTTTCCATTCGCAGGCCGTAAGGGGGACGCGGAGCGCCGTGACCGGCTTATCCGCCGTTTGCGAAAGATTATGGATAGCTCCTTGGGTCTTGACCTTAAAGGGTGAACGTCCGTCGCTTTGAACCTGAACAACGATTTCGTGCGCGGACTCGTGCGGTTCGATCCAAAGCGGACACGCGACGTCGACACATAAATTGATGGTGCCGTTTATGATGGGAATGCGCTTTTCTTCGGTTGGTTTGAATGTTGCAAAAGGCGTCGTAATAACAGGCGTCATGGAAGTCGTTCCTTTCTTTGTGCGATTTTGGAATCACTCTAGGAGCGGAACAAACGCTAGCGCGCCATGGGGGCTCTGTCTATTAGGGCATATTCAAATAGTTTCACGCAATACAGTATAATAATACAGTATAGTTAAGAGAGCGCCGCGCAGGTAAAATACAATAAGCTTGCGGTTAGTGAATATCAGCTTTTTCGGATATACATGGTGGTCCCTATGAAAAAAATGCTTTGAAGAAGACGAAGAGGATCTGGACCGCGCAGAACCTCTATCCTGATTGAGTTTGGCCCCTAGGAGTGGGATATTCAGAACAAAGGGGGCAAATAAAGCTCTACTCTTCTTCTCCCTTTTCTTCCTTCTGCTCTGGCTTATCGGCCTTTTCCCCTTCGGCATCGCCTTCGCCGATAAAGCGCATCACGCCGTCTTTCCAGTCTTGCGCGCTTTGAAATTTGCTGGACCATGCGCCCCGCCGTCTTTCGCGCGCTTCGGACTCTGCCGCCGCATAGTGGCCGCCTGAAATATCTTTTTTATCCATAGCCCAGCCATGCGAGACCATATGCTCGGCAATATCGACCTTCTCTTCTTTCTTGCGCGTGCGCACACACTGGGCGGAAGCTGGGAACCCGCCCTCCGCAGGGGTTTTTATCGTGCATTCGATCACACGCCCTTGCACAAAATGCTTGAGTGCCATGGCCGCGAACTCTCCACAACACCAGGCCGTTTCGGCTTGCCAACACTGTTGGTCTGGCGCAAGGCGTTCAATCCCCCACAAGGTGATTTCTTTCCCGTCCAAAACAATGATCCCGGAATCTTGCACATAGGGTACGCCAGAGAGCACGATGGAAACAGCACCAGCTTGGGCCTGTGCAAAAGCAGATTGAACCCCGCCCAGGAAGATCCCGCAGCAAGCTATCGCCATTAACCGCAAAGCAAGAATATACTTGTTGTGCATAGCAGCAATTCAAACAAAACATGATGGCCAAAAATAGGCACCGAATGGTATAACCACACACCGCATAAAAAGCCATATCTTTGAAAGGAATGCAGACCATGACCCAACCCATGCGAAAAGACGCAGGCACACGCACGGAAAGCGACACGTTCGGCCCC
>CAYZXV010000149.1:0-3911 GCA_964482525.1 uncultured Rhodospirillaceae bacterium
ACGGACCAGTCCCCCCCAACCTCCCCCATCCGAACCAAGGTAAATAAACGAAACCCATCAACCTCAACTATTTCTTTTTTAAACCCCTGCCCCGCAACCTCTGCTTCAGGATAAGAAGAGCAGGCCCCAAAGGCCAAGCACACAAAAAGACAGAATAACAGGGAAATCCTTTTCTTTATTTTTCTATTATGCGTATATATGATCCCGATGCGTTGTAACAAATGGGGGCTGTGCATGCGTTTTCTTTCTTCTAAGACCGCTTTGTTGGCTTGTTCCGCGTTTATTTTATCGTCACCCACCGCTTATGCCCAGCACGACTTTCATCATTTCGAGCCGCATCATGCCCCGGCTCCTGCCCCCATACCAGTGCCCACGCCGACCCTGCCCCCACAGATTCCAACCGCACCGCCTCAAATCCCGCTCGCCGTCCCCACAGAGCAACCCAAGCTGAGCGAAGCTGAGGCCAAGGCAATCGCCGATGCAGAAGCCGCTCGGAAGGAAAAGGAGCATCTTGAAGAATTAAAAGGCATCAAAAATAAAAGTGAGGCTGCCTATCAGGAACTCTCTAAGTTATCGCAAACAGCCTACACGGCGCTTTCAGACTATTACGACCTCCTTATAAGCGGGACCTTTGGCGCGTTTACTTTTGAGACCTATGGGCCAGGAAGCCTTCAGGGAGCCCGTACGACTTTAGGGAGCAACCAAAGTGGCCTGAAGCGGAATCAGGATGAGTTGGCAAAGGTCGAAGCCCTTATGGAGGGCATGACCGAAGATCATCCTTCCTATAAAACTTATGAAAGATGGCGCCAATCATGCCTGAATGCCATCAAATATCATGAGGAGCAAATCATCTATTGGGATGGCGAGGTTAAACGCATCGAACCCTTGATGCAAAAGTATCTCGATCTTCGTGACAAGTTTGGCGCTGCCCTTGAGGCCTCTAACAAAGCCTACAACAAATTTGACGCCGACCGAAAATCCTATCAGCAGGAAGATACAAAATTAAGACAAAAAGAGAACCAAGCGAGAATGGACGCTATAAGAAAACAACAAGAAGAAACCCAGCGAAAGAAAGACGAACTCAACGCCCTTATCCAAGCGAAAAAGGAAGAACAAAAGAAATGGCCGACGGAATCTGAATCCAAGAAAACGTCGACGCTCGAACTGTCCCCAGACGAAAGCGTGTATAAAGAAACGCAGAAAATTGCCGGAGAAACCGCAGGCGTCGGCGAAAACAAAACGTATCAAGAACTTCTTGAGGCCTCACAAAAAGAAGCCTTTGACGAGCTTTTTTATGCCGACGCGACCTATAAAGTCGTTCGCACCGCCGATGTGGTGGGGCAAGGCGCTCAAATGGCGATCGGATTTGTACCCGGCCTTAGTGTCGCCGACACAGCCTTGGCCGGTGCGCGTGGCTTTGCCGAGTCCATCGGGCAAAGCATCGCCGATGGCGTTCCCGTTTCAGACGCTATTAAGGCCGCTGCCCTTAACGCAGGTTATTCAGCAACCATCAACTTTGTCGGCAACAAGCTTACCGGGGGAGCCGATAAATATGCAGAACGCGTCATCGTACTAAGCGAAGTCGGCTTTTCAAAACTGACAACAAAGCAGGTCGCCGAAATGGGGGCCAAAGGCTTTACCTTTGCCGTTATAAAAACAACCCAGCAAGTCACCTCCATGGTTGTCGATGCTGAAGGAAAGAAGCTTATGAAAGAATCCGGCAAGTCAGATGGGAGCTCTTCAAACAAATCATCATCCAGTTCCTCACCAAGCTTTGGGGGGTATGGCACATCCACGGCAACCCGACCCCTGGCTCACTATTGATCGTTGAGAGGATAAATCATGAAACCAACATTTACCATCTTCGCGACACTTTTCCTTTTTTCGACCCCTGCTATAGCCTCCGGTCTTGATGCAGCAAAACAAGGTTATGACCTTGGCCAACAGCAGCAACATACGGCCGCGATCCAACAGTTTCATAAAGCGTTGGATCTGGGCGATTTAAACAAAGAGGACAAGGCCAAAACGTACTATAACCTTGGAACGTCTGAGCTTCTCTCTGGAAATCCTCACGGTGCATTAAAAGCCTTTAAACAGGCAGAGCAACTGGCTTTCAAAAATGCGGATCTTTTTTTGAATATGAGCGAAGCTTTGCGCCTCCTTGGCCAGTTTCAGAAAGCCCGTGAAGCCGCGCGCACGGCCAACGATCTTACCCCAAGCCCTCAGGCCGATTATTTAGAAGGCCTCGCCCTTCTCAGCCTTCGCCAGACCAAAGAGGCCTTAAAGCGCCTTGAGAGCGCCGCAGGCGCAGAGTCCAAGAATAAAGCTTATCAACTCGCCTATGGTAAAGCCCTTGCGACAAGCGGCAATTATAAAAGGGCGCACGATGTCCTCACCTCTCTTCTTAAGAAGGATGCGTGGGTCGCCGAGGCCTATCTTTATCGCGCCATGGCTTATCGTGGCATGGGGGATGAAGGAAAGGCTCGCGCGGATCTTACAACGGCGGTTCATATTGCCCCCGACAATCCCGTGATCCGCTCTGTCTATAAGAAATCACGTTGGAGCGATAAAGAACTCAACACAAAGTCCTTACTCAAAGACACAGAAAGTTATACGGCCCCCGATTCAAAATCAGTTTCTATGGCGCGTCTCACGAAGGGTCAGGAGGTTGATATCTTGAAATGCGATAACGGATGGTGTCGTGTCGAAGCTAACGGGTCTTATGTCGGCTTTGTGCCGCAGAAAATCCTCAAATAGTTAAGGCGTTATTCGTATTCCCCCGTCCTTAGGGTCCAAACAGGGTAAAAAAGACGGGCACCTTGTCGCGCCGCACCATAGGTTAAGACCTGTTGCCGCCAAGTAACGGATTTTGCATATAAAATACCGACTTCCGGCTAACACTTTCTTTTTCATTCTTAAAAATGCTAGCCTTCGCGTCCGATGCCGGAGAACCAGCCCCTTTGCACAAGCGGCGGGCGATGGGTTGTCCACATATATATGAACGCTCTCGTCAGGTCTGTGACCGGGCGCAGGCGAAGGAGAAGTGCTTTGAATTGTCCGCCAAAGATCAAAAATCCAAACACGCCAAATCTGCTGTGTCCCGATGAGAATTGCGAAGTCGAAGCCGGCAGCGTTCAGGTACCCGCCGGGGGTCGTCCCAAGACCCCCATTCTCGATACCGTGAAGAACGTGCAGGATTTGCGCAAGCTTGCGCCCGAACAGCTTCAACCCTTAGCGGATGAGTTACGCGCCGAAGTGATCGATACCGTTTCGACCACAGGGGGCCATTTCGGTTCGGGCCTTGGCGTCGTCGAACTCACCATTGCCCTTCACTACGTATTCAACACACCCGATGACACCTTGATCTGGGATGTCGGGCATCAGGTCTATCCCCATAAGATCCTAACCGGACGCCGTGATCGCATCCGCACCCTGCGACAGGGT
Source organism: uncultured Rhodospirillaceae bacterium (assembly GCA_964482525.1). Taxonomy (GTDB): domain Bacteria; phylum Pseudomonadota; class Alphaproteobacteria; order UBA9219; family UBA9219; genus UBA8914. The sequence goes on from CAYZXV010000149.1 coordinate 3,445, forward strand.
GGCGGACTTTCCGGATTCACAAAACGCAGTGAAAGTGTGTTTGATCCGTTCGGCGCGGGCCACAGCTCAACCTCGATCTCGGCCGCTTTGGGCTTTGCCGTGGGTCGCGATTTCAACAAGAAGGATAATCAAGTCATCGCCGTGATCGGCGACGGCTCGATCAGCGCAGGCATGGCCTATGAAGCACTCAACAACGCCGGGGCCATGGACTCACGCCTGATCGTCATCCTGAATGACAATGATATGTCGATTGCACCACCAACGGGCGCGATCAGCTCGTACCTTTCGCGCATCGCCTCGTCGAAGGAATATCGCAAGCTCCGCCACCTTGGCAAAGAGTTTACGAACATCTTCCCCCGCCCCCTCAAAGAGGCCGCCCGTCGCGCCGAGCATTATGCGCGCGGCTTCGTCACCGGTGGAACCTTGTTCGAAGAGATGGGCTTTTATTATGTCGGCCCCATCGATGG
>CAYZXV010000150.1:0-3897 GCA_964482525.1 uncultured Rhodospirillaceae bacterium
TTTTGACTTATGAAGCGCCAATCGAATATGTCTATGACTCCATTGCGGGACCGCGTTCGCTCGTCGCTCAATCCGAAATCCCGCGTCATATCCCGTCCTTTGCGGCTGGCGTGCGTAATGCTTTGCGCCGCAAGCCCAACATCATTCTGGTGGGCGAAGCTCGTGACCGCGAGACCGTGGCCGCCGCCATCGAAGCCGGGCAAACGGGCCACCTTGTCTACTCCACTGTTCATACGGTTGGCGTTGCCGCGACCATTCGCCGTATCATCAGCGTCTTTGAACCTTCCGAACGCACAGATCGCGCTTTTGCCCTTATGGAAACGCTGCGCTTGATCGTGACGCAGGCTTTGGTGCCAAAGGTGGGCGGTGGGCGCGTTGGGCTTCGTGAATATCTTGTGTTTGATGACAATGTGCGCGAACAGCTTCTCAATATTCCGCTTGATAAATGGACGGTTGAAACGCAAAGCTTCCTGGTCCGCTATGGCAAGACCATGGAGCAATCGGCCAACGACGCGTTTAAGAAGGGCCTGATTGATCGCCGGGCCTATCTGATGTTGACCAAGGGATTAACAATTCATGAAGATCCTGTCGTGACGCCCGAGGCCATGCGCCAAGCGGCGGCCGATCAATTCGACGCGAAACCCGCCGCCCCCGCCGTCGATCAGGATGATGACGACACAACAATGATTTAACGATTTCGGTGTACAATCCATCCTGTGAGGCAAAAGCCTTGCTGAGCAGAGGAAAGTAGAGTCGTATGGATATCCACTGGCGCAACACCCAAAAACCCGTCCGCTTCCTGATGCTGGATGCGCGCGCCTTTATTGGCGTGTTTTTCTTCCTTATCCATGCGCGGATGTGGGTGCTTGTGCTTGTCGGGTTCTCTCTTTTCGGCTTTTGGGCGTTTGAGCGCCGCGGCCTCTCCGCCGATGCGGCGCTTCGGGCTATTCGGTGTTGGCTTCTTGGCCGACATCGCCCAGCGAATGGCCGCCGCTTCCGTCGCCGTATGATCGATTTCGGCGGGGTTTAAGCTCTGGTTTTATCGCGCCAGGTCCCCTTTCTTATCCCGCTGCCCTTATTCACCCCGCCCCTAACCCCTCCCCAAGGGGAGGGGGACTCTATCGGTATTATGGAAAGTGAATTTCTTGAACGCTCTGAATTTTAATACACTCTATCCGCAATCGCTGTGATGTCCCCCTCCCCTTGGGGAGGGGTTAGGGGCGGGGTCTCTTTCTCATCTCAGACACAAAAAGCCCACGAAAAAACCCGCCATCTTGCGATGGCGGGTTTCGTTCGTTTTCAGCTTACCCTTGCGGGTAAAGGCTTACTTCGCGGCGGCTGGCGCAACGTCGAACTCAACTTCGACGCGGCGGTCAGGTTGCAGGCACGCGATCAGCTTCTTCTTTGAGAGGCCCTTGTCACAGGTCGTGGCCGGGGCGCTGTCGCCAAACCAACGGGTCTCAACGACTTGCGCGTTCACAATGCCCTTCTTGGTCAGGTATTGACGGACCGCGTCGGCGCGACGCTTGGAGAGCTTTTCATTCGCAGCCGCGCTGCCGATACGGTCGGCATAACCCGCGACGCGGACGCCCGTGACGGAACCGGCGGCCTTGATCGAGGCGGCGATTTCATCCAGGGCGGCCTTGCCCTTGGCGGTCAGCTTGGCGCTGCCGAAATCAAAGTATACGGCGCCACGCATGGTCTGCATTTGCGGGCCGCAGGGGTCCATCGCGCTGGCTTGGTTAAAGCGCAGGCAGTCGCCGCTCATTGCCTTAACGGGCGTACCGCGCGCGTCGCGGACGACATCCAAGGTCGCCGCATTGGCCGAAAGGGCGCCGCCAACGAGGACGAGGCCGAGGACAAGGGATTTAACGGTGTTCTTCATGAGTAAACTCCACAGGATAAGGGGTCAAAAACCGACCGAATAATAAGGGAAAACCATCAGCGGGTCCTATTAAATGCCCTTTGATTAAGGGGTTCAAGCCCAAAAGTGAGTATATGCGGCTATTTCCGGGGAGTGTTGCTTCTTTGAAGCGGATTCGTGAAGAAACCTCAATGCTTTTTAAGAGTCTGTTTACGAAGCAGTCGTTTTTTTCTGATTTTCTGAAGAAAAAGAAAATGCCCCGCCCCGTTCTTCATCGCTCCTTTACACTGGATTTGAGCAGTCAGCATGCAGGGGCGTGAACCGGCAGGCCTTATTTTGCGATTGGATAGGTGAGGGGATTTTGTGCCCAATTATAGAGCAAAGGTAGACGAAAAGGTTAACAAAATAAGCCTCAAGCACAATTATTTTTTACAATCCAACTATTGCACCGCACAAATGACCATTGAAATTAAATATAAAACAAAATATTTATAGTTAATTTGCGTTTTTCTATTGCCAGAATTGGCTTTTTGTGGTATTGACAAAGGTAAGTCTTTTTGCGCCTGTTTTTAGGTTTTGCTAAATAGCTTTCGCCGCCCTGGTCCCTGGGCGGTTTTTTTGTGCCTGTGGGCAGGGGGCTAGACAACCTCGACCAGTGCGGCGGTATAGGTCCACAGGATAAAACAGCGAATCTTCCGGGTGGGATAAAGGGCGCCGAGCACAAGGCGATAGGCTTCCATCTGGCTGCGATAGGGGGCGGGGATCATGGCAGCATCCGTAGGGGGCGGGCGGTTGGTTTTATAATCCACGATCCAGACCTCCTCGCCGACAAAGGCAAGGCGGTCCACCTGGCCCGCGATCAGGCGGTCCTCAGCAAGACCGATCAGCGGTTGCTCGGCCCGGCTGGTTTCCCCAAAAAGCGGCGCAAAGCGATGATCTGAAAGCAGGGCAAGCACTTCGCTTGCAAGGGCTGTTTGCTCTTCGGGGGACAGGCGATGCATGGGCGCCGCGAGCAGGCGGTGCGCGGCGGTCGCGCGTTTTTCCGGCGGCAAATCGGGCAGGATTTGAAGGAGTCGGTGAACCAACCGCCCACGCGCAAGGCGGGGCGCGCGCGGCGAGGGGTGCGGGGGTTCTTGTGCCTCGTCTTGCGCGCTGGGCCGCGAAGGGATGAGGGGGCGTGGCGGCGTCGGTTCCTCTGGCGGCGCCTGGCGAGCCCAATCCGGAAGCAAGGGTTTTGAAAGGGGAGGCGTCGAAACCGTGTGAGCATGTGCGGCGGGACGGCCCGGCTTGTGGATTGTAAGTGGCAGGGCCGTATCGGCAAGCAAAAGTGCAGGTGGACGGACCGCAGCGGGATCGGCAGGAAGCTCGCTTTGGTGCAATGGGGCAAGGCCTGCGTGGATAAGGCTGTACCACGTTTCTTTGGCAAACGCGTCCTCACCGTTGTTTTTGTCTTCGGCTTTGGCGCGTGTTTCAAACCCCGCGATAAGCAGGCGACCTTCCGCGCGGGTTAGGGCGACATAAAGCAGGCGGCGGTATTCTTCGCGTCGCCGCTCCATGGCGGCCTCGCGTAATGCGCGCAGCTTGGGGTGAAGGGGTTCGCGTGGAAGATAAACGGGGACGTTATGCCTGTCATGCCAAAGAAGTTTATCAAGCTTGCCGCGATCCGGTGCGGCGAGCGTATCGGGCAGAATCACGACTGGTGCTTCAAGTCCCTTGGACGCATGGACCGTCGCAATACGTACGCGCCCCCCGGCCCCTTCCATCTCGCGCTTGATCGTGGGCGTGGTGGTCAGAAGTTCATGCAAAAACCCTTGCAAAGACGGCGCGGCGCGTTGAGCAAACGCCTGCGCTGCGGCCAAAAGCTCGTCAATTGGGTCCTCGGCCTCTGGCCCCAAGCGTGTGGCTATGGCGCGGCGACCACTAATCGCATCGGCAGGGCAGGGCACCGCCAGGAGGTGCGTGAGCAGCGAAAAGGGCGTGCGCGTATCGGCCATCGCGGCAAGGGCCGCCAGATAATCCCGCCAAATCGTATG
>CAYZXV010000151.1:0-1063 GCA_964482525.1 uncultured Rhodospirillaceae bacterium
CGTTCCCGTTTCGCAGGACGATCCATTTTGGCAGGCGCAAGGACAGGCGGTTGATCAGATGGCGGCCGTTATTCAGGCCATGAACCGAGCTAAAAACAACTTGGTTGAGGCGTTGTTTCTTGCCATGTATCGCCCGTTATAGCTTTCGTTGGGAAACACCCTGAATATAAACATTTTGGACAAGACCAGCCCCGAACGTTTGGTCTAACGTTTTTTGAATATTGTTTTTTATGGCAGGAATGTCGAGGGCCTCGGCATTTCGCATTTTGCCATCAGCAAGGCCGCCATACAAGGCCACCATCAACGCGTCTTTTAGGCGCGGCATGTTGCGCTGAAGCTCTCTGGCAGATTCGAGATCCTTCATTTGCAGATCAATAAGCATGCTGATGATCTGTTGAGCGCCATAATCGTTGATAATCGGAAAGGTCACGGGAGTAAGGTGAAGAAAAACAGGCTCGTTTGATGTTGCATCCGCGCCTCCCGTGATCGTTGCAACATCTTTGCGGCGGGCTTTCTTATCCTGTGACTCTTTTTTTGCGCCTCCGCCTCCGCCACCGCTTGCCCATACAGCTTCTGGCGCTGAGAGTGTCAACGTTACAAGTGCAGCAAGAAGGAGGGGGAGGCCTTTTTTCATATCAAATCCACTATCATAAACGGTTTGATAAGAGGTTAAGGCGCGCCTGAGGTCAAAGAGGTCGCCTCCACGACTTTAACTCGCTAAATTCGAACCTTTATTTGCTCTGGTGTTTTTTGTAGGGCTATTGGAGGCAGAGGCGGATGTGCTTTCCTTCATGGCGCCAAGCGTCCGTTCAACAAGGCGCGTGGGTGATGTTTCTCGACGGGTTTCTGTGCGAACTGTTGCGACGGTTTTTTGACGCGAAGGATCGGCAAGGATGCGGGCGCATGATTGCGTTAGGCCAGCAAGATCGCCAGGCTTTTTCATATAGGTTCGCCAATGCGTAGAGAGAAACTGCTTGGTCCCTCCGTTTTCGGCGCACACGATAGGCAGACCGACTGTTTGGGCCTCAAGGATTACGTTTGGCGAGCCTTCAATTTCGGATGT